>JAVLCF010000012.1 GCA_031581195.1 Trueperaceae bacterium
GCGTCGTCCTCGCCGAGGTCGGCGTGCGCGTGCCCGAGCAGCGACCAGCGCCGCCACTGCAGGTAGGCGGGGACCGCGTCGTCGGGCATCGCGCGGAGGCGACGGCGGGCGGCGCGGGCGGCGCCGGCCCACCAGAGGGCGCTCGCGGCGTGGTACGCCGCGACCGGGTCCGCGGCGTCGACGCCGTCCACCGCCCGCCGGACCGAGCTGGCCGAGGCCCCCTCGAGGGCGCGGAACTCCGCGTGCAGCGCCCGGTACAGGGGCGCGTCGACGACGGCGCCGTCGAGCGCCGCCGCTTCGCGGAGGCGCTCCCGCCCGCGCGCCACGCCGCCGCGCCCGTACAGCGCGTCGGTGGCGGCGAGGTGCAGGCGGTACGTCGCCCGGTCGGCGGCGTCGCGCGGGTCGGTCGCGCCGTGATGGAGCGCGGCGACGGCGTCGTCGACGTTCCCGGCGTCGAGGGCGGCGCGGGCGCGTTCGAGGTGCGCGAGGCGGGAGGGGCGGGCGGCCACGGGGGACGCTATCACGGCCGGTGGAGGCCGGCGGGGCGCGAGCCCGGGGGCGACGTCGGCAGCGCCGCGGAGGCGCGGCGGGGCCCGTGATAGCGTCCGCGCCATGGATGCTTTCGGGTTCGTCGTGGACGACCAGCACACGCTTTCGATCGCCGGCGCGACGGCGCGCCGGTACCGGCACGCCGCCAGCGGCGCGGAACTCCTGGCGCTCGACGCCGACGACGCGAACCTGTCGTTCGCCGTCGGCTTCGCCACCCCCCCGCGCGACGACACCGGCGTGGCGCACATCCTGGAGCACATGGTGCTCGCCGGGTCGCGGAAGTACCCGTTGCGCGACCCGTTCTTCGACATGGTGAAGGGCTCGCTGGCGGGGTTCCTGAACGCCCTGACGTACCCCGACCGGACGGTGTACCCCTTCGCGACGCAGAACCGCCGGGACTACCTGAACCTGCTCGACGTGTACCTCGACGCGGTGTTCGCGCCGCGCCTCGCGCGCACGACGTTCGAGCAGGAGGGCTGGCACCTGGAACGCGCCGGCGAGGGCGACGGGGCGGACGGGGCGGCAGACGCGGCGTTGGCGTTGCGCGGCGTCGTGTTCAACGAGATGAAGGGCGCCTTCGGGGACCCCAGCCGGGCCCTGCACCAGGCGGAGGCGGCGGGTCTACTGCCGGACACGCCGTACGCGTTCGAGTCGGGGGGCGACCCGGCGGCGATCCCCGACCTGACGTACGAGGCGCTCACGGCGTTCCACGCCGAGCACTACCACCCCTCCCGCGCGAGGTTCGTGGTGCACGGCGACGTGCCGCTGGAGGAGGTCGCGGCCCGGATCGCGCCGTACCTCGAGGGGGTGACGCCGCTCCCGCCCGTCCCGGCGCCGGCCCTCCAGCCGCCGTTCGAGGCACCGCGCGAGGCGCAGGCCCCCTACCCCGCCGACGCGAGCGACAAGGCGCTCGCGACGGTCGCCTGGGCGTTGCCGGGCCTGGAGGGCCCGGGCGAAGCGTTGCTGCTGGAGGTGCTGGACCACGCGCTGGTGGGGACGCCCGCCGCACCGCTCCGGCGGGCGTTGCTGGATGCGGGGGTGGGCGAGGCGTTCCTCGGGGGGCTCGACACCACCGCGCGGCAACCGACCTTCCATGCGGGCCTCCGCGGGGTCGACCCGGCGCGCGTCGGGGAGGTGCACGCCCTGGTGCTAGACACCCTTCGCGACGTCGCCCGCGTCGGCTTCGATCCGGAGGACGTCCGGGCGGCGCGCAACCGCCTGGAGTTCGACCTGCGCGAGATGGACGCCGGCGGAGGGCAGCAGGGCCTCAGCCTCGCCTTCGCGGCGCTGGACGCCTGGATGCACGGCCGCGACCCCGTCCGCGAACTGGATTTCGATGCGGCGCTCGCCGACCTGGACGCCCGCCTCGCGGAGGACGGCGGGGAGGACCACGGCGCGTCGGTGCTGGGGCGGCTGCTGCAGCGGCGGTTGCTGGACAACGCGCACCGCGTGCACGCCTCCGCGACGCCGGACCCGGAGCTCAGTGCGCGACGCGACGCCGAGGAGCGCGCGCGTCTCGCGGCGCGGGCGGAGGCGATGGGGAACGCCGAGTGGCGCGCGTTGGAGGCGGCGAACGCCGCGTTGCGCGACGCGCAGGAGACGCCGGATGCGCCCGAGGCGCGCGCGGCGTTGCCGCGCCTGCACCGCGGCGACCTGCACGACCCGACGCCCGACCCGGTGCCGGAGGTGGAGGCGCACGACGGCGCGGAGCTGCTGCGCTACGACCTGCCGACCCGCGGCCTGGGGTACGTCGACGTCGCCTTCGACCTGCGGACGGTGCCGGAGGCGGGCCTGGCGCACGTCGGGATGCTGGGGCGCTACCTGCTCGAGACGGGGACGGCGTCGCGGTCGTTGGCGTCGCTCACGCGGGCGATCGATGCGGACACCGGCGGGATCGGGGCCGGCGCCGACCTCGCGGCGGGGGTCGGGGGCGCGCCGGGGTTGGCGCGCTTCGTGGTGCGGGGGTCGGCGTTGGCGTCGAAGGCGGACGCGTTGGCGGACCTGACGACCGAGGTCCTGCGCGAGGCGGACTTCGGGGACGCCGACGTGCTGCGGCGCCTCACGGTGGAGCGCTTGGCGCGCCGCCGGGCGGCGCTCGAGCGGGCGGGGCACCGCTTCGCGTTGCGCCGCCTCGCGGCGCACGGGGCGCTGGAGGCGCGCCTCGAGGAGCACCTGAGCGGCCTCGCGTCGCTGGGGACGTTGAAGGCGGCGGCGGACCTGGCCGAACGCGATCCCGACGCCCTCCGCGAGCAGCTGGAGGCGCTGCGGGCGTCGTTGTTGGTGCGGGCCGGGACGGTGGCGGCGGTGCACGCCGACGACGCGGCGGACGACGCGATGCGGGCGGCGGCGCGGCGGCTGGTGTCCGCCCTTCCGGCCGGCGGTGCGGCGGAGGGCGCCGACGTCGGGGCGCTCCCGGCGCCGGCGCCGGCGGAGGCCTGGCGCCTTCCGGGGCAGGTGTTCTACGTCGCGACCGGCCGGACGCTGGTGGGCGGCGCGCCGCTCCCGGGGAGTTGGTTGGTGGCGGCCCGCTGGTTGTCGAGCGAGGTGTTCCTGCCGCGCATCCGCTTCCAGGGCGGCGCCTACGGGGCGGGGGCGGTGCTGGATCCGTTGCGGGGGGCGTTCCGCACCTTCTCGTACCGCGACCCGAACTTCGCGGAGACGTTGGACGTCATGGCGGAGGCGCCCGACCGCCTCGAGGAGGCGGCGGGGTCGCTGGACGAGCGCGACCTGGAGACGTTGATCATCGGCACGCTCGGGGGGTTGGATCCGCACGAGATGCCCGCCGAACGCGGCTACCGGGCGTTGACGCGGCGGCTGCGCGGCAGCCTCGAGGAGCGCGAGCGCCTGCGCCGCGAGGTGTTGGGGACGACGCGGGAGGCGTTCGCGGAGTTGGCGGACGCGATCCGGGCGGCGGGCGCACCCCGCATCGTCGCGCTCGGGCCGGAGGCGGGTCTACGGACGCTCGAGGGGGAGCTCGGGCTGGTGATCCGCGAGCCGGCGTAGGGGGCCCCCGATCGGGCGAAGGGGCCGGGCGTTCCGCCCGGCCCCTTCGCGTCGCGGGTGCGGAGCCGGTTAGGCGAGGACCTCCTGGGGGCGTTCGGTGTCGAACGTCAACCGGTCCCCGTCGAGGGCGACGTGGACGACGTCGCCGTCGACGACGTCGCCGGCCAGGATGGCGCGGGAGAGCGGCGTTTCGAGTTCCGCGCGGAGGGCCCGCGCGAGGGGGCGCGCGCCGAAGGCGGGGTCGAAGCCGACCCGCGCGAGGTGCGCGAGCGCGTCGTCCTGCACGTCGAGGGTGATGCGTTTGTCGGCGAGGCGGGCGGCGAGGTCGTCGATGCGGAGTTGCGCGATGCGGGCGACCTGCGCCGCGTCGAGCCCTTCGAAGACGACGACGTCGTCGAGGCGGTTGAGGAACTCGGGGCGGAAGGCGTCACGGAGCTCCTCCATGACGGCGGCCTCCACCTCGCTCGCGGGGCGTCCGGCGCGGCTCATCTCGAGGATGTGCGGGCTGCCGACGTTGCTGGTGAGGATGACGACGGTGTGCTTGAAGTCCACCGTGCGGCCGTGCGCGTCGGTGAGGCGCCCGTCGTCGAGGAGTTGCAGCAGCGCGTTGAAGACGTCCGGGTGGGCCTTCTCGATCTCGTCGAAGAGGACGACGGCGTACGGGCGGCGGCGGATCGCTTCGGTCAGGTGGCCGCCCTCCTCGTAGCCGACGTACCCGGGGGGCGCCCCGATGAGGCGGGCGACGGTGTGCTTCTCCATGTACTCGCTCATGTCCAACCGGACGAGGGCGTCCTCGTCGTCGAACAGGTTCTGCGCGAGCGCCTTCGCGGTTTCGGTCTTCCCGACCCCCGTGGGGCCGAGGAACAGGAAACTGCCGATGGGGCGGGCGGGGTCGGACAGGCCGGCGCGGGAGCGGCGGACGGCGTCGGCGACCGCCTGCAGCGCCCGGTCCTGCCCGATCACGCGGGCGTGCAGTTCGTCCTCGAGGCCGAGGAGTTTCTCGCGTTCGCCCTCGACGAGCTTCGCGACGGGGATGCCGGTGGCGCGGGCGACGACCTCGGCGACCTCGTCCTCGCCGACCTCGAGGCGCACGTAGCGGGCGTCCTCGAGTTCGCGGGCGAGCTCCGCGAGGCGCGTCTCGAGTTTCGGGAGGTGGCCGTAGCGGAGCTCCGCGGCGGTGTCGAGGTCGTAGGCGCGTTCGGCGCTTTCGATGCCGGTGCGGACGCGGTCGAGTTCCGCCTGCGCGCCGCGGAGTTCGTCGAGCTTGGCCTTCTCCTGCTTCCAGTCGCTCTGGGCGGTCTCGATGCGGTCCTCGATGGTCCCCAGTTCCTCCTCGGCGCGCAGGAGCCGAGCGGCGGACTCGGGGTCGTCCTCCTTGGCGAGCGCAGCGCGCTCGACGTCGAGCTGCAGCTTGCGGCGCTGCAGCGCGTCGATCTCCTCGGGGAGGCTGTCGAGCTGGACGCGGATGCGGCTGGCGGCTTCGTCGACGAGGTCGATGGCGGCGTCGGGCAGGCGCCGGTCGGACAGGTAGCGGTGCCCGAGGGTGGCGGCGGCGATCAGCGCGGGGTCGGCGATGCGGACGCCGTGGTGCACCTCGTACTTCTCCTTGAGGCCGCGGAGGATGCTGACGGTGTCCTCGACGCTGGGTTCGTCGACGAAGATCGGTTGGAAGCGGCGTTCGAGGGCGGCGTCCTTCTCGATCTCGCGGTACTCGTCGAGCGTCGTCGCGCCGATGAGGCGCAACTGCCCGCGGGCGAGGGCGGGTTTGAGCATGTTGCCGGCGTCGACGGCGCCCTCGGCCTTCCCCGCCCCGACGATGGTGTGGAGTTCGTCGATGAACATCACGACCTCGCCGGCGGCGCGTACGACCTCCTCGACGACGGCTTTGAGGCGCTCCTCGAACTCGCCGCGGTACTTCGCGCCGGCGAGCAGGGAGCCCATGTCGAGCTGGACGATGCGTTTGCCGTGGAGGCCCTCGGGCACGTCGCCGGCCACGATGCGTTGGGCGAGGCCTTCGGCGATCGCGGTCTTGCCGACGCCGGGCTCGCCGATCAGGACGGGGTTGTTCTTGGTGCGCCGCAGCAGGATCTGGGTGGCGCGGCGGATCTCGTCGTCGCGGCCGATGACGGGGTCGAGCTCCCCCTCCCGGGCGCGTTCGGTGAGGTCGATGCCGTACGTCTCGAGCGCTTCGTACGTCGCTTCGGCTTCGCGCGAGTCGACGGTCCGGTCGCCGCGCACCTCGTTCGCGGCGGCCTCGAGGGCGTCGGCGTCGGGGAGCATGGCGAGGTCGCGGCCCGCCTCGCGGCGCAGCGCGACGAGCAGGAGGTCGGCGGCGACGTAGCGGTCGCCGCGCGCTTCGGCGGCGCGTTCGGCGGCCTGGAGGGTGCGGCCGAGGCGGGCGTCGAGGGTGCGTTCGCCGGAGGCGGCGTCGCCGGAGACGCTCGGGAGGTTCGCGAGGGCGGCGTCGAGGGCGGCGTACGCCTGGGCGGGGTCGCCGCCGGCGCGGGCGACGACGCGGGCGGGGGGCGCCTGGGCGTCGGCGAGGAGGGCGGCGGCGAGGTGCAGCGCGCCGACCTGCTGTTGGCCGCGGGTCGCGGCGATGCGTTCGGCGGCCTGGAGGGCCTGCAGTGCGGCGTGGGTGAGGTGTTCGGGATCCATGCCCCCACCGTAGGGGGTTGAGCGTGGTCGTGTCAAGTTACCTGCTCACGGAAGATCGGGAGGCACGAAGACGGGCGGGGTGCCGCGCACCCCGCCCGCCCCGCACCCCGGCGCCGGAGCGCTACTCCCCCAACGTCTCCTTGAACTCCGAGACGAGCTCGCCGACCATCGCCTTGCCGTCCCCGAACAACATGCGGGTGTTCGGCTTGAAGAACAACGGGTTCTGCACCCCGGAGAACCCCGGGTTCATCGACCGCTTCAGCACGAACGTCGTGCGCGCCTCGTCGACGTTGATGATCGGCATGCCGTACAGCGGGCTCGACGCGTCCTCCCGCGCCGCGGGGTTCACGACGTCGTTCGCGCCGATCACGATCGCGACGTCGACCGTATCCATCGTCGGGTTCACGTCGCCCGGCTCCACCAACCGTTCGTACGGAACGTTCGCTTCGGCCAACAGCACGTTCATGTGGCCCGGCATGCGCCCCGCGACCGGATGGATGGCGTAGCGGACCTCCGCGCCGTTCTTCTCGAGCAACTCCGCCAACTCGCGCACGACGTGCTGCGCCTGCGCCACCGCCATGCCGTAGCCCGGCACGACGATCACGTTCGAGGCCGCCTCGAGGATGTAGTACGCATCCTCCGCCGTGATCGGTTTGACCTCCCCCTCGATCTCCGTCCCCGACGCCACCGGCGCCCCCCCGAACCCCCCGAAGAGGACGTTCGTGAGGCTGCGGTTCATCGCCTTCGACATGATGTTCGTCAGGATGAACCCCGACGCCCCGACGAGCGACCCCGCCACCACGAGGGCGCTGTTGCCCAACACGAACCCCGCCATGGAGGCCGCGAGGCCGGAGTAGGCGTTCAGGAGGCTGACGACGATCGGCATGTCCGCCCCCCCGATCGGCAGCACCAGCAACACCCCCACGACCCACGCCAACACCGCGGTCGCGAGGATCACGACGCCCGCCGCGCCCCCGTCGGGCGCGACGACGAACCACGCCGCCCCCGCCAGCGTCGCGATCGCGACGGCGGAGATGACGACCTGCTGGGCCGGCACCCGCACCGGGCGGCCCGGCAGCGTCTCGCTCAACTTGCCCCACGCGACCACGCTCCCCGACGCGGCGATCGCGCCGACGACCAACGCCGCGGCGATCGCCGCGGCGGTCCCGATCCCCTGCTCCGGCCGCTGGATCCACTCCGCCGCCGCGACCCCCATCGACGCGAGGCCCCCCGAGCCGTTGAAGAGCGCCACCATCTCCGGCATCGCCGTCATCTTCACGAGCCGCGCCGCGACCGCCCCGATCAACGCACCGACCGCCAGGCCGACCGCGACCCACAGCGGGTCGATGCCGCCCGCGAGCAGCGTCGCGACGACCGCCACCAGCATCCCGAACGCCGACAGGGCGTTCCCCCGCCGCGCGGTCTCCGCGCGCCCCAACAGCTTCAGGCCCAGGATGAACGCCACCGCCGCGGCGATGTAGGCGAGCTCCAGTCCGCCCGCCACGACTCAGCCCCGCCCTTTCGCCTTGAACAGGCTCAACATTCGGTCGGTCACCAGGTAGCCACCCACGACGTTGATCGTCGCGAACACGAGCGCCGCGACGCCGATCGCCGTGCCCAGGGTCCCCCCCGCGCTCGCGGCGATCAACGCCCCGACGATCGTGATGCCGCTGATGGCGTTGCTGCCCGACATCAACGGCGTATGGAGTTGGCTGGGGACCTTGGTGATCAACTCGACCCCGAGGAAGATCGCCAGAACGAACACGAAGATCAACAACATCACGCCGCACCCCCTTCGAGGGCCTTCGCCACCCGCGCATCGCGGACGACGCCGTCGTACGTCAACAACGCCCCGTCGAGCACCTCGTCGCCCTCGGGATCGAGCGCCAGGGCGCCGGCGTCGGCGTCCCACGCGTGCGCCACGAGCGCGAACAGGTTCGAGGCGTACATCGCCGACGCGTCGCGCGGGACGCGCGCCGGCAGGTTGGCGTCCCCGAGGATCCGCACGCCGTTCACGACGACCTCCTCGTCCGCGACGCTGCCCTCGACGTTCCCGCCGGTGGACGCCGCCATGTCCACGATCACGCTGCCGGGCGCCATGCCCGCCACCATGTCCGCGTCGACGATGCGGGGGGCGGGCCGCCCGAACAGCTGCGCGGTCGTGATCACCACGTCCGCGCCGGCCACGACCGCCGCCATCTGCCGGCGTTGCTCCGCCAGCTGCTCCGGCGTCAGTTCCTTGGCGTACCCCTGCTCCGTCTGGCCGGTCTCGCCGACGTCGAGCTCCACGAACTTCGCGCCCAACGACTGCACCTGCTCCGCGACGACGGGGCGGGTGTCGTACGCCTCGACGCGGGCCCCGAGGCGCTTCGCCGTCGCGATCGCCTGTAGGCCCGCGACGCCGACCCCGACCACGAACACGCGCGCCGGCGCGATCGTGCCCGCCGGCGTGCTCATCATCGGGAACGACTTGGGGCTGCGCTCCGCCGCCAGGATCACCGCCGCGTACCCCCCGAGGCTCGCTTGGCTCGACAACGCGTCCATCTTCTGCGCGTAACTCGTGCGCGGGATCAACTCCAGGCACAACGTCGCGAGCTTCCGCTCGCGCGCCACCGCCACCCCCTCCGGTCGCCGGAACGGATCGAGGAACGATGCGACGACGCTGCCCTCGGGGATCGCGCGCAACGTCTCGACGTCGGGCGGGTTGAGGGCGAGCAACGCGTCGGAGCGGGCGAGGACCGCGTCGCGCGGCGCGAACGTGGCGCCCGCCGCCGCGTAGGCGTCGTCCGCGTGGTCCGCCGCCGCCCCGTACCCGGGCTCGAGGTGGACCTCCGCCCCCCACTTCGTGAGGCGGCCGACGACGTCGGGCGTGAGCGCCACCCGCCGTTCGCCGGGGGTGGGGTCGAGAACGCTGGCGAAGTTCATGCCGTAGTATTCCACGTCCGTCCGTCCGCCGTCCCCGTCGCCCACCCGACGTCCTCCGGGGGTCGGCCGGAGGGCGCGGCTATACTGCGCCGCGATGAGGCACATCGGCGTACTCACCAGCGGCGGCGACGCGCCCGGCATGAACGCCGCGATCCGCGCGGTCGTCCGCACCGCCATCGCCCGCGGCGCTCGGGTCAGCGCCATCTACCGCGGCTACCAGGGCCTCCTCGAGGACGACGCCCGCGAGCTCGGCGCGCGCAGCGTCGCGAACGTCATCCAGCGGGGCGGCACCATCCTCCGCACCGCCCGCTCGCAACGGTTCGAGACGCCCGAAGCGCGCGTCGAGGCGGCCGGCAACCTCCGGCGTCGCGGCATCGATGCGCTCGTCGTGATCGGTGGGGACGGCAGCTTCCGCGGCGCGCACCGCCTGTACGTCGAGCACGGCGTCGACGTGATCGGCGTGCCCGCCACCATCGACAACGACATCGCCGGCACCGACGTCTCCATCGGCTTCAACACCGCCATGAACGTCGCGCTCGAGGCGGTCGACCGACTGCGCGACACCGCCGCCAGCCACGACCGGCTGTTCCTCGTCGAGGTCATGGGGCGCAACGCCGGCCACATCGCCCTGAACGTCGGGGTGGCCGGCGGCGCCGAAGCGATCCTGATCCCCGAACGCGAAGCCGACGTCCGCAACGTCGCCGACGCCCTCGTCGCCGCGCAGGAGCGCGGCAAGACCAGCAGCATCGTCGTCGTCGCCGAGGGTGCCTTCCCCGGCGGCGCGTTGGCGCTGCAGCAGGCGATCCGCGAGCGCAGCGGCTACGAGGTCCGCACCGTCATCCTAGGGCACACCCAACGCGGCGGGACGCCCTCCACCCGCGACCGGGTGTTGGCGTCGCGCCTCGCGTACATGGCGGTCGAAGGCCTCCTCGCCGGCCGGACCGGGGAGATGGTCGGGGTGGACAAGCGCGGGACCGTGTACGTCCCCCTCGAGCAGGTGTGGGAGAACGAAAAACCGATCGACGAACAGCTGCTCGACCTCGCCACCGTCCTGGCGATCTGACGCCGCCGGCCCGCCTCAGTCCGCGCGGCGGACCCGCACGAAGCGATCCTTGCCGCGCTGCAGCACCACCGGCGCCTCGAGCGTGACACGGGCCCGCGGATCCTCGATCGGGACGCCGTCCAGCTTCAGGCCGCGATTCTGAATCAGGCGGCGCGCCTCGCCGTTCGACGCCGCGAAGCCGGCCCGCACCGCCACCGCCAGCACCGAGACCGCCCCGTCGTCGAACGCGTCGGCCGGCACCACGACCTCCGCGAGGTCGTCCGGCGTCTCGCCCCGCGCCACCGCGTCGTAGCGGGCTTCGGCGTCGGGGACGGGGTCCGCCCCGTGGTATAGCGTCACCAACGCCCGCGCGAAGCGGCGGTGCGCCGCCACCGGGTCGCGCGCCACCTCGTCGCGCAGCGCGGCGACGTCCAGCAGCGTGCACAACTCCGCGTAGCGCGGCAGCAACGCGTCGACGACCTGCATCGCCTTCTTGAACATCGCGTCGGGTGGATCGGTGAGACCGATGACGTTCCCGAGGCTCTTCGACATCTTCTCCTGCCCGTCGAGACCCTCCAGCAACGGCGTGGTGAGCGCCACCTGCGGCGTCAGGCCGTACGCCCGCTGGACGTCCCGCCCGACGAGCAGGTTGAACAGTTGGTCGGTCCCCCCGAGCTCCACGTCGGCGCGCACCGCGACGGAGTCGTACCCCTGCGCGAGGGGGTAGAGGAACTCGTGCACGCTGATCGGCACGCCGCCCCGGTAGCGGTTCGTGAAGTCGTCACGCTCCAGCATCCGCGCGACGGTGTACGTCGAGGCGAGGCGGACGACCTCCGCGAAACCGAGGCCCGACAACCACTCGGAGTTGTGGCGGATCTCCAGCTTCGCGGGGTCGTCGTCGAGCACGCGGGTGGCCTGCGCGACGTACGTCTCGCCGTTCGCGCGGGTCTCCTCCAGCGTCAACGGCGGGCGGGTCTTGTTGCGCCCCGACGGATCCCCGATCGTGGCGGTGAAGTCCCCGATGATCAGGACCGCGACGTGGCCGAGGTCCTGAAACTGCCGCATCTTGCGCAGCACGACCGCGTGCCCGACGTGCAGGTCCGCGCTGGAGGGGTCGACCCCCAACTTCACGCGCAGGGGGCGCCCCTGCGCCTCCGCGCGCGCCAGCAACACGCGGATGCCGTCCTCGGGCACCACGTCGCTCGCGCCGCGCGCGAGCAACGCGAACGCGTCGTTCGGTCCACCTGTCCCCGCTTCGGCGTGGCTCACGTCCGCCTCCCTCTCGCCGGTCCGTTCCGGCCGGGGGAGGCTACCACGCGCCCCGGCGGGGTCGGCGGCCCGGGGACGTGGCATCCTGTCGCCATGCGCGACGTGCACCTCCTCGGCATCCCCATGGACCTCGGCGCGGGCCGGCGCGGCGTCGACGTCGGACCCAGCGCCCTCCGCCTCGCCCGCCTCACGCCCACCCTCGAGCGGATCGGGCGCCACGTCGTCGATCACGGCAACGTCCCCGTCGCGGTGCCCGAAGCGACCGACGACCCCGAACGCTTGGCGTTCGTCGACGCGATCGCCGCGGCCGCCCGCGCCACCGTCGACGCCGCCTCCGCGATCCCGTCCGACGCGATCCCGGTGTTCCTCGGGGGGGATCACGCCGTGACGATCGGGACGTACGCCGCCCGCGCCGCGCTCGGCCGGACCGGCGTGCTGTGGATCGATGCGCACGCCGACCTCAACACCCCCGCCACCAGCCCGTCGGGCAACGTGCACGGCATGCCGGCCGCGGTCCTGATGGGCGAGGGCGACCCCCGCCTCGTCGACGTCGTTCCCGCCGGCGCCCGCCTCGACCCGCGCGACCTGGTGTACGTCGGGCTCCGCTCCGTCGACCCCGCCGAACGCGCACGCATCGCGGAGCTCGGCATCCGCACCTACACGATGACCGACGTCGACCGGCGCGGCCTCGCCGACGTCGCCGACGCCGCCGCCGCCGACCTCGCGCACGTCGACCGGCTGCACGTCTCCTTCGACGCCGACGTCCTCGACCCCGACCTCGCACCGGGCGTCGGGACGCCGGTCCCCGGGGGGCTGAGTTACCGCGAAGCGCACCTGCTCATGGAGATCCTCGCCGCCACCGGCCTCGTGACCAGCGTCGACCTGGTCGAGGACAACCCGATGCTCGACGACCGCAACCGCACCGCCGACATCGTCGTCGAGATGGCGGCCAGCCTCCTGGGGAAGACGATCCTCTGACGCCGGCCGGTCCCGCGCGACCGATCAGCCGCCCGCGCCGCCGTCGACCCACGCCGCCCGCGCCCGCACCAACCGCGGCACCGCCGCCTCGAGCGCCCGCTCCCCCGCCACCACCGCATCCCCCGCCCGATCGAAGCGCAGCCAATGGATCGGCGGGCGCGCCTCGACGTGCAACGCGTCCTCCGGCACCTCCCGCACGTAGCCCTCCGCCGTCCACGCCAACGCCCGCACCAGGTCGCCGACGTACCCCGGCCCCGCGCGCCCCATCGCCGCATGGACCCGCCGCCCCCACGGCTGCGTCAACGCCCACCGCACCCCCCGAATCGTGCGCGACGCATCCGCATCCGTCCCCACGCCGATCGCGATGCGCAGGTCGAACGCGTCCGGCTCGAGCGTGTCGAGCGGCGTCGGGGACCCGACGCCGCCATCCAACAGCCGGCGTCCGCCGATCTCGACCGGCGCGAAGAGGCCGGGCAGCGACGCCGACGCCCGCAACGCCGGCGCCAACGCGCCCGACGTCAACACGACCCGCTCCCCCGTCGCCGCGTCGGTCGTGACGACGCGCAGGTCGCGATCGAGGTCCTCGAAGGCGCGCCCCTCCACCAACGCGTCGAAGTACGCCTCCAGGCGCCGCCCGGCGAACAACGCCCCGCGGTGCAGCCCGACGTCCAGGACCCGCGGCAGCACGTCCCGACGACGGAGCGCCGCCGCCTGCCGCTCGAGCGCCTCGGGACTGCGCGCCATGGCGTAGAGCGCCCCGACGACCGCCCCGAAGCTGGTGCCCACGATCGTGTCCGGCGCGAACCCGTGCCGTTCGAGCGACGCGAGCGCGCCGATGTGCGCGTAGCCGCGGGCGCTGCCACCCCCGAGCGCCACGCCGATGCGAGGAACCGTCGTCACGCCTCAGCCTAGCGCGCCGCCGCCGCCCCGCCGGTCGCGCGCGCCCGCCGCCGCTGCTAGCCTGCCGTCGTGCACCTCGACCGCGTCGTCCTCGTCCACTACCGGACGCCCGACCTCCTCGCGCAGGCCGCCTCCGCGTACGCCCGCGAAGCGCCGGACGTCCCCCTCGAGGTCCTCGACACCGGCGGACCGGCGCACGCGGGCGACGCCCGCGCGGCGCTCGCGGGGCACCCCCACGCCGCGTGGCGGGCGGTCCCGAACGCCGGCTACGCCGCGGTCGTGAACGACGCCCTGCGCCGCGCCCTGGCGCGGAACGGTGCGGCGGACGCCCTGCTGCTCATCGCGAACGCCGACGCGTGGCCCCACGCCGGCACCCTGCCGGCGCTGCTCGCGCCCTTCCACGACCCCCGCGTCGCGATGACCGGCCCGCTCGCCCGCACCCCGGGCGGCACCCCCGAACGCCTCGGGCTGCCCTACCGCCCCGCCCAACGCCGGGTGGCGGGCCGCCCCCACGCGACGACCGATGTCGCCTGGCTGTCCGGCGCGCTGTTCGTCGTGCGGACCCGCGCCGCGCGGGCGGCGGGCGGCATGGACGCCGCGCTGCGCTTCGGCAACGAGGACCTCGAGTGGGGCGTCCGCCTACGGCGGTCCGGCGGGCGGGTCCAGCTCGTCGGGGCCGACGCGACGCACGTCGGGGGCGCCTCCACGCCGGCCGAGGGCCGCTTCCTCGTCGAGGGCCTGCGCGGGGGGCTCGTCACCACCCGCCGCTTCCTCGGGCCCGCCGCCGCCGGCGTGCACCGCGCCGCCGTCGCGGCGTGGGCGACCGCGCGGACGCTCACCGCGCCCGCGGCGCGCCGTCCGGCGTGGCGCGCCGCCGCGCGCATGCTGGTCCGCGGCCGGCTGGGCGCCACGCCGTTCGGTGCGACGCTGGACGCCGCCGCCGACGGCTTCCCCGACGCCTGGCCCCCCACCGACGCCGACCGCGACCCGGCCCCCCATACCGACCTCGCGGAGGACGCGTGACCCTCGCGACCCTCCTGCAGGCGGCGCCCGACCGTCCGTTCGTCGCGGCCGCCCTCCTCGCCGCCGGCCTCGTCCTCGCCACCGCGGTCGGCGCCGGCGTCCGTTCCGCCCGGACGCGTCCGCCGTTCCCCCGCGACGCCGCCCCGCTGGCGCTCGCGGCGCTCGTGGGGGCGCTCGCCTGGCACGAGGCGGCGCACGCCCCGGGGGGCGCCGACGCGCCTGCATGGGCACGCGACGCCCTCCGCTTGGCGCCGTGGGCGCCGTTGGTCCTCCTCGCCCTGGCGCGCGGGCCGCTGCTCGCCGCGGTCCCGGCGGTGGCGTTCGCGCGCCTCGCCCTGCCGGACGGGCTCGCCGACGTCGCCGCCCTCCACGGCGTCCTCGCCGTCACCGCCGCGGGCTGGTGGGCGCTCCGGCCACCCCCCGCCACCCACCGCGCGGTCGCGCCGGTCGCCCTCCTCGTCGGGGCGGGCGTGGCGACGGCGTCGGTCGGGTGGGCCGCCCGCGTCGCGTCGGACGGGCACCCCCCACGCGTCGGCGACCTCGCCGCGCTCGTGGCGCGACCCGGGGTCGCGCTCGCGATCGGGCTGGCCGTACTCCTCCTCGCCGCGCCGGCCCCCACCTGGTGGCGGGCGGCGGCCGGACCGGCCTCGACCGACCCGGGATCGACCCGGGCGGCGTCGGGCGGAGCGGGCGAGCTCGCGCGCACCGGCGCCCCGTGGGGGCGCGACGCCGCGGCGCGGCTCCCGTGGCCCGCCGCGCGCCGGAGGCGCGGGGCGCGGCGCCTCACGCCACCGCCCGATCCGGGGCCCCTCCGGCGCGGTTAAGCGTCGTCGGTCGGGACGGCGCCGGGCTGCGGCGCGTCCCCCGCCGCACCCTCGCCGGGCCGACGCTCCCCCTCGCGCTGCCACGGCGTCGGACGGCGTGCCGGGGCGGTCACCCCGAACGCGTTGCCCTCCGCGCCATCCTCGTGCCACGGGGCGCCCCACGCCTCGCCCCCCCACCGCTCCGCGATGGAGCGCACCACGTACAGCCCCAACCCCCGGCCCTTGCCGGTCTCCGCCGTCCGCCCCCGGGCGTGCAGTTCGAACAACGCCTCGACCCCCTCGGGATCCAACGGCGTGCCCGCGTCGCGCACCCGCAGCGTCACGATCTCCCCCTGCTCACGCGCCTCGACGACGACCTCCGCTCCGTCGGGTCCGTGCACCGCCGCGTTCTCGAGCAGATTGACGACGACCTGCAGGACCTTGTCCGGATCGGCCCACACCGTCGGGGCCTGCAGGTCGCGGCGCACCCACACGGCGTGCCGCTCCAGCGTGTCGCCCAACACCCCGATCGCCCGCTCCACCGTCGACGCGACGTCGACGCTGCGCGCGCGGGGCGGCGAGACGTCGACCGTCAGGTCCTCCAACAACCGCACGAGGCGTTCCGCCTCGTCGCTGGCGCGCAGCAGGAAGCGCTCGCGCAGCTCCCCCTCGAGGTCCGGGTAGGCGAGCGCCTCCAGGGTGGAGCGGATCGTCGTGACCGGCGTGCGCAGTTCGTGCGACAACACCGCCAACAACTCCCGGGCGTCCTCCTGCGCCGAACGCGCTTCGCTGACGTCGCGCAACGCCAACCCGCCCTCGATGCGTTCCACCTCGACGCGGCGACCGCGGACCGTGAGTTCCTCCCGCCCCCCGGTGCGCCACACCCGCTCGAGACGGTGGTCGCGCAGCGCGGCGATCAACGTCGCCCCGACCGCGGCCCGCGCGTCGGTCCCGAGGAGCTCCGCGGCGGCGGCGTTGAGGAACGCCACGCGCTCGTCGCGGATGGCGACGACGCCCTCGGCGAGCCCGCCGAGGAGCGTCGCGAGGTCGGGGTCAGGTGGGCTCGTCATGAACGAATCGATACCCCCTCCCCCGCACCGTCTCGATGCGGCCCTCCCCCAACCGTTGCCGGATCTGCGCGACGTGCTGGTCGACCGTCCGCTCGGTCCCGAGGAACGCCTCCCCCCAGACGCGGTCGAGGAGCTCGTTGCGGGAGAACACCCGCCCGGGGTGGCTGGCGAGGAAGGCGACGAGCTCGAACTCGCGGCGCGTCAACGTGACCGGCGCCCCCCCGACCGTCACCTGCGCCGCATCCTGATCGACCGTCAGGTCGCCGACCTGCACCTGCCGGCGTTGCGGCGCGCGGCGCAACAACGCCTTGATGCGCGCCACGAGCTCGTGCGCGCTGAACGGCTTGACGAGGTAGTCGTCCGCGCCCGATTCGAGGCCCTCGACCCGATCGACCTCGCTGGCGCGGGCCGTCAACATCAACACCGGGAGGTCGGCGAGGCCGGCGTCGCGGCGCACCCACCCGAGGAGGGCGTCGCCCGACCCGTCGGGCAGCATCCGGTCGAGGACGACGAGGTCCGCGGTTCGGACCCGATCCCAGGCGGCGGCCACCGTCTCCGCCTCCGCGGTGCGGTACCCGGCGCGCGCGAGGTGCAACACCACCAACTCGCGGACCGCCGGGTCGTCCTCGACGACCAACACGACGGCGCCCGGGGGCGGGTCGGTGCGCGGGGACGGCGGAGCGTTCACGCTCCCGAGTGTACGCCCGGACGCGTCAGGGGGCCGTCAGGACGCCCGGGCCGCAGGCAGGCGTTGACGTACCGCTGACGTCGCCGTGCCAGCCTGCGGCATGCTAGGTTCCGACCACGTGAACGCCCTCGACGCCGAACTCCACGACGTATCGACCGAAATCGTGCGCATGCTCAGCCTCGTACGCGAGTCGCTCGGGCACGCCCGCGCCGCGCTCGTGGACGCCGAGCCCGAGGCGGCGCTCGCCTGCCGCGACAACGACGCGTTGATCGACGATGCGCAGGACCGCATCGAGCACACGATCCTCAGCATCATCGCCCGGCGCCAACCGGCCGCCCGCGACCTGCGCTTCCTCGGCGCGATGCACCGCACCCTCGCCGACGTCGAGCGTTCGGGGGACTACGCGGTGCACGTCGCGAACGCCGGCGCGGAGCTCGCGCAGGAGCCCCCCCTCAAGAAGTACACCGACATGACGCGCATCCTCGAGATCGAGGACCGCATGATCGACACCACCATCGCCGCCCTCGCCGACGCCGACGAAGAGCGCGCGCGGACGTCGCTGGGGATGGACGAGGAGATCGACGAACTCTACGAACAGATCCAGCGTGAACTCCTGACGTACATGCTGGAGGACCCCCAAGCGATCACGAAGGCCACGAAGTTGCTGTCGGTCGGGCGCTACCTGGAGCGGCTCGGCGACCACCTCGAGAACGTCAACGAACACATCCTGTTCTGGTTGACCGCCGAACGCGTCTGACCCCACCCCGCCGCACACCCCCGGGGACCGGGTAGATTGCGCGCGTGACGCGCGTTCCCCGCGACGAGGTCGGCGACGTCGGCAGCGCCTTCCCCGGCACGCCGGTCGCCCCCACCCCGCGCAGCGCCCCGGTCCCCCGCGGGGCGCCCACCGCACCCCCCACGCCCGACGCGCGCCCCGCGTGGCGCCGACGCCTTCGGGCGGCCGCCACCGTCGCGGCGGGCGTCACCGCGGTCGTCCTCGCGGCGGCGGCCTGGACCGGGCACGCCGCCGCGACCGACGTGCGCGTCGCGCGCGTCGCGGTCGACGGCCCCCCTGCGCGGCCGGGGCCGGCGACGCTCCTGCGGGCGGTGCTGCAGGGCCCCCCGACCGTCGTGCTGCAGGTGGGGCACCTCGGAGCCCACGCCGCACCCGAGGAGCTCGCCGCGCTGCGGACGCGGACCGGCGCGAGCGCCGGCGGCGTGGACGAGGTGACGGTCAACGCCGCCGTCGCCGACGCCCTCGCCGCGCGCCTGCGGGCGGACGGCATCCGCGTCCGGGTCGTGGGCGCGACCGTCCCCCCGAACCTGCGCGCCTCGTTGGCGCTCGCCCTGCACGCCGACGGCGTTCCCGACGTCGGGCGCCGCGGCTACAAGAGCGCGCACGCGATCCCGACGCGCACGCGTCGCGACCCGTGGCTGCTGGCCAGCGTCGACGCGGCGTACCTCGACGCCACGCCGCTGCCGCACGACGCGGTCAACGTCTCGCCCGCCATGACCGACTACTACGCCTTCGCCCACGCGCGCTTCCGGCACGCGTTGCACCCGAGCACCGCCGCGGTGATCATCGAGATGGGCTACCTCTCGAATCCCCTCGACCGCGCCTGGCTGACCGACGCCGACCGCCCCGCCGCCGCGCTGCACGACGGCGTGACGCGGTACCTCGCCGCGATCGCGCGGTGGCACCCGGCGTTGGCGTGGCGGGCCGGCCGGCCGACGTCCGGGCGCGGGGGCCCGTGATAGCCTCACGGGGATGAAGGACCGCCCAGGACGAACGTCCCTGACGCCGTTTCCGCTCGTTTTGGTCGCGCTGTCCGTCGCCCTGTCCGTCGCTCTGGTCGGCTGCCGACCGCCGGAGGCGGGCGGCGGCGCCCGCGCGGCCGACGCCGACGTCCGGGTCCGCGTCGAGGCGCCCCCCGACCCCGTCGTCGGGCCCGACACCGTGCGCGTGCTCGTGCTCGCCGACGACGCGCCGGCCCGCGACGCCACCGTCGAGGTGACGGGCGACATGACGCACGCCGGCATGATTCCCATCGTCGCCGACGCCCACCCGGACGACGCGCCGGGGACCTACGCCACCCGCGACTTCGCCTACGACATGGCGGGCGATTGGGTCCTCACCGCCGACGTCACGCTGCCCGACGGGCGCCGCGGGTTCGGCGAGACGACCGTGACGGTCGCGCGCCCGTGAGCCGCGTCCCGCTCCCCCAGGTCGCTCCGCCGACCGGCGGGGGGCGCAGCGGGCCGTTCGTGCGGCAACCGCGGGGGCCCGACCTCCTCGCGATCCCTGGCCTGCGTCGGTTCCTCCGCTGGCGCTACGCCCGCCTGACGCTGCAGCTCCCGCTGTTGATCCTCGCGATCTTCGTGATCGTGGACGGCCTCACCGGCCGCCAACTGGCCCCCCGGAACGTCGCGACGACCGCGACGTGGCTGCACTACCGAGGCCTCGTCGTCGTCGCGCTGGCGATCCTCGGCAACGCCTTCTGCGGCGCCTGCCCCCTCATGCTGACGCGCGGCCCGGCGAACTTCGTGAAGCGCCGCCTCGGGATCGAGCTGCGCTGGCCCGACCGCCTCCGCAACAAATGGCTGGTCGCCGCGTTGTTGGTCGGGGTGTTCTACGCCTACGAGGCGTTCGACCTGTGGGCCAGCCCGTGGCTGTCCGCCTGGCTGGCGATCGCCTACTTCGCCAGCGCCTTCGCCGTCGACGTGCTGTTCCCCGCCGGCACCTTCTGCCGCTACGTGTGTCCCCTGGGGAACTTCAACTTCCTGTTCGCCAGCGTCTCCCCCACCCAAATCACCGCCGCCGACCCCGACGTGTGTCGCTCGTGCGCCGACAAGCCGTGCCTTCACGGCCGCGAGACGTACGCCGATCCCGCCCGCGCGCCCGGCGAGCGCGCCTTCGTGCCCCTCGACGACGTCGTCCACGCCAACGGCGAGGGGTCGTTCCCCGGCTGCGAAACGAACCTATTCGTCCCGACGATGACGTCGAACATGGACTGTACGTCGTGCATGAACTGCGTCCGCGCCTGCCCCTACGACAACGTCGCCCTCACCGTCCGCTCGCCCGGCTGGGAGTTGCGTCAGGCGCCCTGGCGGAAACGCTGGGGCCTGCCCCTGATCGCGTTGGGCGTGATGATGCTGTACTGGGGCCTCCTGAACGCCGTCGCGATGATCCCACCGTTCTACGACCTCGCGCGCGGCCTCAGCGCGTGGACGGGCAGCCGCAACGAACCGTTCCTCCTCGCCCTCGTCTTCGCCGCCTTCACGGTCGGGGGCGGCGCCGCCTCGCTCGCCGCGGCCGTCACCGCGGACGCCGCCGGCGGCGCCGGCCTCCACCCCCGGCGCGCCCTGATGCGCTGGGGGTACGTGTTCGTCGCGATGGGCTTCGGGTTCTGGGCGGCGCACTACCTGTTCCACTTCCTGACGGGGGCGGCGTCGATCGTGCCGGTGTTCGAGCACTTCTTCGCGTGGCGCGGCGCGAACCTCGACCCGAACTGGGCGTTGGCGCGCTGGATGCCGTCGCGCTGGATGTTCCCCATCAGCGCCGGCGTGAGCGGCGCGTACGCGTTGCTCGCCGCCTACCTCACGGTCCGCATCGCCCTGCGCGACTTCCCCGGCACGCGGGCCGCGACGGCGATGTGGCCGATGCTGTTGTTCGTCGTGACCCTCACGGCCCTGCAGATCCTCGTGCTCGCGCAACCCATGGAGATGCGCGGCACCCTCCTGGGGCCGGCCGGATGATCGGCGCGCGCGCCGCGCCGCGCGATCCTGGGGCGCTGCGCCCGAGCGTTCCCTCCGCCCTCCGCGCGGTCCTTGCCGCGCTCGCGCTGAGCGTCGTCTCGTGGGGTGCCGCCCACGCGACGATGGTGTTCGTCACCGTCGACACGGCGCCCGCGCCGCCGCTCCCGAACGACGCGACGACGCTGCGGATCGTCATGCGCGACACCGTCGACGCGCCGGTCGAGGACGCGATCGTGTTCGTCGAAGCGACCCGCGTGGGCCACGCCATGCTCACCAGCGACCGGTTCGTCGAGACCGACGCAGGGACGTACGAGACGACCCTGCGCTTCCCCGACGACGGCGACTGGACGCTGACGTTCCGCGACCGCACCTTCCGCCAGGAGGAGGCCAACGCCACCATCACGCTCGACGTGGGGGCGGACGCGACGCGCGAACCGCCGTCGTTCATCTTCCCGCCCACCGCGACCGGCCCGCAGAGCCTCACGACCTGGCTCGTGTGGCTGATCGGCCTGCCGCTCGTGGCCGGCGCCATCGTGACCGTCATGGTGCTCCGCGGCCGCGGCGAAGACGCCGCGGCGGAGGCGGCCCCCCCGACGGACGCCGCCGGCGGGTGAGCCTCCTCGCCCAGACGTCGGGCACCCTCGTCAACGTCGTCGCCGTCCTCGCCGGCGGCGCGCTCGGGCTGTGGGCCCGCGGGCGCCTCCCGGCGCGCACCACGACGACGATGATGCAGGCGATCGGGCTCGCGACGCTGTTCGTGGGGCTGTCCGGCGCCGCGGACCTCGGTCGCGTGGACGGGCCCCCCGGCGTCGTCGCCGCCCTCCTCGGCCTCGCGGTCGGCGCCGCCGCCGGGGAGGGCCTCCGGCTGCACGACCGCCTCGACCGGCTCGGGGAGCGCCTCCGGCGTCGCGTGCGCGGCGAGGGCGGCTTCACCGAGGGGTTCGTTGCCGCCACCCTGTTGTTCCTGGTGGGCCCGCTCGCCCTGATCGGCGCGATCCAGAACGGGTTGGTCGGTGACCCGTCCTTCCTGATCCTGAAGAGCACCCTCGACGGCGTCTCCTCCGTCGTGCTGGCCGCCAGCTTCGGGTGGGGCGTGCTCGCCTCCGCCGGCGCCGTCCTCGTCTACCAGGGCGCCGTCTCGCTCGGGGCGGGCGTCCTCGCGCAGTGGCTGCCGGACCCCGCCACCTCCCCCGTCGTCCTGCTCGTCAACGGTACCGGCGGCCTGATGATCGTGGGGCTCGGGCTGGGGCTGTTGGACGTCGTGACGATCCGCATCGCGAACCTGCTTCCCGGCTTGCTCCTCGCACCGCTCGCCTGGTGGGCGTTGCGCTTCGCCTTCTGACGCGCACGGCCCCGGGGGGCCGGGCAGCGGGTGGCCCGAAGGCCGTGCTAGCCTGGAGCGCGTGAAGGACGCGGACCTCGACCACTTGGCGGCCCTCGCGCGCCTCGACCTCGCGGACGGCGAACGCGATGCGCTGCGCGCCGACCTCGAGCGGGTCCTCACGCACTTCGAAGCGATCGCCGACGTCGACGTCACCGGCCTCGAACCGATGTTGCGCCCGATCCACGGAGGCGACGCCCTCCGCGAGGACGTCGTCCGGCCGGGCCTCGACCCGGAGGCCGCCCGCGCCCTCGCGCGGGCGCGAGACGGCGACTTCGTGAAGGTCCCCCGCACCGCCGCCGACGACGGCTGACGCGCGCGTCAGCGCAGCGGACCGGCCCCCACGTACGGCGCGAGCGCGTCGGGGACGTGCAGTCCGTCGGGTCCGGCGTACGTCTCGACCAACGCCGCGACGGTGCGCGGCATCGCCAAGGCGCTGCCGTTGAGGGTGTGCAGCAACGCCGGCTTGCCGGTGCCCTGCGCCCCTCCCGCGCGCGCGCGGACCTTCAAACGGCGGGCCTGGAAGTCGGTGAGGTTGCTGACGCTGCTGACCTCCAACCAGCGTTCCTGACCCGGACTCCACACCTCGAGGTCGTACTTCTTCGCTTGCGTGAAGCCCATGTCGGCGGTGCACATCGACAACCGCCGGTACGTGAGCCCCAACGCCTCCAGCAGGCCCTCGGACAGCTCCGTCATGGCCTCCAACTGCGCGTAACTGGCGTCGGCCGCGGTGAACGCCACCATCTCCACCTTGTCGAACTGGTGCACGCGGTTGAGGCCCCGCACGTCCTTGCCGTAACTGCCGGCCTCCCGCCGGAAGCAGGGGGTGGACGCGGCGTAGCGGACCGGGAGCGCGTCGGCGTCGAGGATCGCGTCGCGGTGCAGGTTCGTGACCGCCACCTCGCTCGTGGGGATCAGGTAGAGGCCGTCCTCGACGCGGTACATCTGGCCCTCCTTGTCCGGCAGCTGCCCGGTCGCCGTCGCGCTCGCCTCGTTCGCGAGGTACGGCACGCGCACCTCCACGAACCCGGCGTCGCTCAGGACGTCCAGGAAGAACCGCTCGAGGCCGCGCACCAGTCGCGCCGCGCCGCCCCGCAGGACCGGGAAGCCCGCCCCGGCGACGCGGGTCCCGGCCTCGGCGTCCAGCCACCCCCAGGCGCTCATCGACGTCCAGTGCGGCGCGGCGTCGGCCGGCGCCGCCGCGCCACTCCACTCCTTCACGACGACGTTGTCGTGCTCGCTGTCGCCGACCGGCACGCTCGCGTGCGGCAGGTTCGGCAGGTCCAACTGCAGCCGCTCGAGGCGGTCGCTCAACGCCCGCTCGCGCTCCTCGAGCCGCTTGACCTCCGCTGCGAGCTCGCCCATGACGCGGATCGCGTCGCTGGCGTCCTCCCCGGCGCGCTTGCGTTCGCCGATCGTCTTGCTTTCGCGGTTCCGGCGCGCCTGCTTCTCCTCCAGATCCGCGCGAAGCAGGCGGTACTCCTCGTCGGCCAGCAGCCACGCGTCGAGCGCCGCTTCGGCGCCGTCGATCCGTTTGCTGCGCAGGCCGCGCCGGACGGCCTCGGGATCCTCACGAATCAGGGTCGGGTCGAGCATGGCCGCAGACTACCGGAATCGCCGCGCGCCGGCCGGCGGTAGCATGCCGGCATGAAGGACCTGCTCGTCAGCGTTCCGCACCACGCCGGTACCGTGCCGTTCGAGATCCTGCTCGCGATGCTCGGGGACGCGGCGTTCGACCCGGGCGCCGCCGCCGCGCACCGCGCCCGCATCGCCCTCGAGGGCGACCCCCACACCGACCGGGTGTTCGCGTTGCGCGGCGCCCGGTTCGTGACCGCGACCGTGTCGCGGTTCGTCGTGGACCTCAATCGCGAGCGCGGCGACCGCAGCGCGAACGGCGTCGTGAAGACCGTCGATTTCGCCGAGCGCCCGCTCTACCCCCCGGGCGGCGGCCCGACCGACGCCGACGTCGAGGCGCGCCTCCGGCGCTTCTTCGACCCCTACCACGCCGCGCTCGACGCGGAGATCGCGCGGGCGCGCCCTCGCGCCGTTCTGGACGCGCACAGCATGAGCGCGGTCGGGCCCGCCCTCGGGCCGGACGCCGGGACGCCCCGCCCCGCGGCGGCGTTGATTACGGGCGGGGACCGCGACGGCGAACCGGACGGTGCGCCGGTCAGTCTCCCCGGCGCCACCGCCCGCGCCCTCGCCGCGGCGTTGGAGGCGGCGCTCGCCGCCCGGCTGCCGCTCGGCGTGGACGGCGCCCCGTCCGGCGTCACGATCAACGACCCGTTCGTGCGGGGCGGCATTCAGCACCGCTTGGGGGCGGACCCGGAGGGGCCGCGCGTCCCGACGGTCGGCATCGAGATCCACCGGTCGTTGTTCGAAACCGAGGACGGGCGCGCCCGCCCCGACCGCGTCGCGGCGATCCGGGGGGCGCTGCACGAAGCGCTCGAGGCGGTCCGCAGCGACCTCGCCGCGGCGCACCCCTGACGCGTCAGGGGAGGCGCGACAGCCAGCGCGCCGCGAGCGGCGCGAGGGGATTGACGTCCGCGGACAGAAGATCCACGTGCGTGAGGCCCTCGAGCAGGGCGACGGACACCGGCCAGCCCTCGCGCTGGGCCAGGTAGCCGGCGAACGCTTCGCGGTCGCGCAGCAGCCCCCGGTCGGAGCCGACGACGAGGGTGGGGAGGCCGACCTCCGCTTGCGGGCGGTAGCCGGGCACGTCCACCAGGTCGGGCGGGAGGGCGACCAGGTCCAGCAGCATCGCGGCGGGAAGGTACCACTCCGCGGCGTCGACGCCGGGATGCAGCCACGTCGCGGCCTGCTCCGCGAGGTCGCTGCGTTCGAGCGCCGGGTCGCCCGCCGTCCAGTCGACCCGCTCCGCGCCGGGGGCGACCCCGACGACGCTGGCCGCGCGACTCGCGAGCCCGCCGCCCCCGAACAGGAACGCCGTGAGGTTCCCGTCGAGGTCGGCGTCGGTCGCCTCCCCGAGAGAGGCGTAGGAGGCCTGGAACGGCTGGTACTGGTCGTCGTTCTCGAGGCCGTAGAGGGCGCGGTTCGACACCGGGAAGGGGGCCACGACCGCCGGGGCGGTCGCGTCGGGCGCCCGGTGCGCGAGGACGGCGGACGCGAACCGGCGGGCGGCGATGCGGCCGTCGGGACCGTAGGGCAGCCACGGCGTCGCGTCGCCCGCGGCGAGGGCGGCGCGGTCGGGGAGCCCGACCGGCACCCCGAGGACGCGGGGGCCGTCCTCGAGGCCGAACGCCCCGGTCCGGCCCGGCGCCCCGTCCACCAGGATCAGCCCGTCGACCGGCGCGGCGTCCTCCCACGCGGCGTACGTCGCGACGAGGCTCGCACCGAGCGAGTGCCCCAACAGCACGACCCGATCGGCCTCCGTGCGCGCCTCGCGCACGACGGCGGCGAGGTCGCCGTGATGCACGTCGAGCCCCCAGTCCGCGACGAAGCGGTGCGCGTCGGGATCGGGGGCGACGTACCCCAGTTCGCCGTCGGCGCCGGGCAGGAACGCCTCCGCGACGTCGGCGAGGGGGGCGTCCAGCGCCCGCCGGCGGGCGGCGACGTCCTCGAGCCGGTTGCCGCGCCGGTCGACCGCCCACACCGCCACGCCGGGCGCGTGCGCCACGATCCGGCGGGCGAGGGGCGCGAACTGGCCGGCCCCCCCGAACAGCCCGGGCACGGCGACGACGACGGTGTCGATCGGTTCGTTCCGCTGCCACCGGAGGGTCGTTTGCGCGTCGTACCGCGCGGGGGTGCCCGGCACGTCGACGCCCGGCACCTCGACCGTCGCGACCGGAACGTCGGCCGGCGCGACGCGGGGCACGGCGTCCGCCGCCGGGGCGGGGGCGCGCACGTCGGGCAGCGGAACGCAGCCCGCGAGGAGGGCGAGGGCGAGGCCCAGGGCGGCGACGGGCGCGAGGCGGGCGGTGCGGGGCGTACGATCCATGCCCTCAATGTAGTCCCGGAGGGCCGTCCCGCGCGCCGCGTGGCGGACGGAGCGACCGCCGGTCCGCCCCCGCGCGTGCTACGCTCCGGTGTGTCCGTCGAGGTTCTCGAGTACCGCTTCGAGGTGCGCGGCGCGCCCGCCGGGGGTCAGGTGGTCCGCACGCAGGCCCGCGCCGACGACGTCCACCTGGAGGTCGACGCGACGTTCGACGCGCCGGTCGGCGACGCCCGCGTCCAGCAACTCAGTCGCAGCGACCCCCACGACCACCACAGTCACGCCTTCGTCGAGACGACGAAGGACCGCAGCGGCGAGCGGAAGGTCCGCGTCGCCTTCGACGCGGAGCAGGGGCTGGTCGTCATGAAGCGCGGCGACGACCAGGCCGACGTGCCGTACGTCGAGCCGTTCCGCGATCCGCTGTCGATGCTGCACGAGTTGCGTCACGCCGACCCCGACCGGGAGGTCCTGCGCATCCCGATGCTCGGCAACGCCGTCGACGCGCACCTCGTGGAGACGACCGAGGTCGCGACCGACCTGGGGCCGATCCTCGCGCGCGGCTACCAGCTGTTCCCGGGCGGGAGTCGCGTGTGGATCGAGGTGGATGCCCCCCACCGGGTCGTGAAGGTCCGGCAACGGACGCCGTCCGGCGTCCTGGACGCGATCCTGATGCGCGAGGAGCGCGATACGCGCCTCCCCGGGTGGGATGCGGAGTCCGGGGCGGGCCGCAAGCGCGGCCGCCGCCGCCGGCGCCGCGGGCGCGGCGGTCGGTCGCGCAGCAAGAACCGTTCCTCGAACGCGTGAACGCGACGCTGGACGCCCTCCTGGAGCGCGCCTACGCCCGCACCCGCAACGGCGCCCCGCGCGACCCGCGACGCGCCCGCGCCCTCCTCGACGCCCTCGCGATCCCCGACCCCCCGCACGCCGTGGTCGTGGTCGGCACGAACGGCAAGGGCGGCGTCGCGACGCGCATCGCCGCCGGCCTGCAGGCGGCCGGCCGCCGCCCCCTCCGCTTCCTCTCCCCGCACGTCGAACGCTTCCACGAGCGCATCGCCGTGGACGGCGTCCCCATCCCCGACGACGCCGTCGCGGCGTTCCTGCGCGCCATCCTCGATGCGCCCGCCGCCACCGACGCGGCGTTCTTCGACCTCACCCTCGCGATGGCGCTGGCGCACGGGGCGACGCACCGCGCCCCGTGGGCGGTCCTGGAGGCGGGCGTGGGGGGCGCGCGGGACGCGACGCGGGCGGTGCGACGCGTGCGGGCCGTCGTCGTGACGAACGTCGGTGCGGACCACCTGGCGACGCTCGGGCCGACCCTCGCCGACGTCGCGCGGGCGAAGGCGGGCGCGATTCGGCCGGGCGTCCCGGTCGTCTCCGCCGCGCAGGGCGACGCGGCGGACGTCGTGGCGGACGTCGCCCGCGCGCGCGGCGCGCCGCTGTCGCGCGTGGCGGCCGAGGACGTCCGGGGCGGGATCGACGCGGTCGGCGCCGCTCTGGCGCGCGCGACGCTGCGGCGCCTGGCGCTGGACCGCGCCGCTCGGGACGCCGCCCTGCAGGCGGCGGAGGTGCGCCCGCGCCTCCCCGCCCGACGGGAGCGGTTCCGACTCCCGGAGGGCCGCACGGTGCTGCTCGACGGTGCGCACAACCCGCCCGCCGCCCGCGCGTTGGCGGACGAGGCGCCCGAGGGGGCGCACCTGCTGCTCGGGGTGTCCGCCCGCAAGGACGCCGCCGCGATCCGGGCGGCGTTCGCCGACGCCGCTCGGGTCGTCCTGACCGGCCTGCCCGGCGACGCGGTCGCCTGGCCGGACGACCCGGCCTACGTCCCCGACCCGGACGCCGCCCTCGCGCGGGCGCTGGCGGACCTCCCACCCGGCGCGACGCTGATCGCGACGGGGTCGCTGCACCTCGCGGGCCGCTGGCGGCCGCCGTTGCGCGCGCGGGCGTCAGGCGCCTGAGCCGTCCCCCCGAGGCGCGGGCGTGGGGCCCGGGCCCGCGACCTGCGCGAGCCGTTCGACCTCCCGTTCGCTGGGGGCGTCCTCGCTCCCGACGCGTTGCGTGATGCGGAGGCGCAGTTCGTGGGCGCTGGTGGCGTGCGCGGCGGCGTCGGCCAGGGTGACGGTGCCGGCGAGGTAGAGCTCCACGAGCGACGCGTCGAAGGCGTGCATCCCGACGAGGTTGGCCTGCTGCAGCGCTTCGCGGACGACGGCGGTCTTGTCGGGGTCGCGGATCGCGTCGCGCACGAGGGGGGTGTTGACGAGGACCTCGGTGGCGAGGGCCCGGCCGGCGCCGTCGGCGCGGGGCAGCAACCGTTGACTGAGGATCCCGAGGAGGCTCTCGGACAGCATCGCGCGAATCGCGTCGCGTTCGAAGGGCGCGAAGAAATCGATGATGCGGTAGATCGTGCGGACGGCGTCCAGGGTGTGCAGCGTCGACATCACCAGGTGGCCGGTCTGGGCCGCGGTGAGGGCCGCCTCGACCGTCGCTTTGTCGCGCATCTCGCCGATCATCAGGACGTCGGGGTCCTGCCGCATGGCGTACTTCAGGGCGTCGGCGAAGTCGCTGGTGTCGAGGCCGATTTCGCGTTGGACGACGAGGCTGCTGCGGTTGGCGTGCAGGAACTCGATGGGGTCCTCGATCGTGATGACGTGTTTGCGGGAGCGTCGGTTGATGTGGTCCACCATCGCCGCGAGGCTGGTGGTCTTCCCCGACCCGGTGGGGCCGGTGACGAGCACGAGGCCGCGCCGGCGTTCCGCCCACCCCTGCACGACGTCGCTCGGCAAGCCGAGCGCTTCGAAGCCGGGGATGGCGTCCTGGACGACGCGTAGCGCCAGCCCGACGGAGCCGCGTTGGCGGTAGGCGTTGCAGCGGAAGCGCGCGACGTCGGGCAGCGTGAAGGCGAAATCGAGTTCGTGCCGGTGCGCGAACGTCGCCCGTTGGGCCTCCTGCATGATCGCCTGGGCGATCGATTCGGTCGTGGCGGCGTCGAGGACGGGGGCGCCCTCGACGGGGCGCAGGTCGCCATCGATGCGGACGTGCGGCGCCGCGCCGGCGTGCAGGTGCACGTCGGACGCCCCGCGCGCGACGGCGTCGCGCAGCAGGTCGGTCAGCGGGAGGCCGCCGGGTGGCGACGGCGCGTCGCCGGGGGCGTCGCGCGAAGGGGAACGGTCGGGGGCGTCGGTCATGGCGACCTCCTCACGCCCGAGGATACGCGGTCCACGCCGCGCGCGCGGTGCGCCCCCGCCCGCGCTGGGGTGGCGGGGGACGTGAGGGGTGGTGGGGGGTCAGAGGATCTTGGAGAGGAAGCCGCGGGTGCGTTCCTCCTGCGGGTTCTCGAAGAAGTGCTCGGGCGTCCCGACCTCCACGATTTGGCCGGCGTCCATGAAGATGACGCGGTCGCCGACCTCGCGGGCGAAGCCCATCTCGTGCGTCACGACCACCATCGTCATGCCCTCCTTGGCGAGGGTGACCATGACCTGCAGCACCTCGCCGATCACCTCGGGGTCGAGGGCGCTGGTGGGCTCGTCGAACAGCATGACCTTGGGCTCCATCGTCAGGGCCCGCGCGATGGCGACGCGCTGTTGTTGCCCGCCGGACAACTGTCCGGGGTACTTCTGCGCCTGCTCGGGAATGCCGACCTTCTCGAGGAAGTACGTCGCGCGCTCCTCGGCCTTCGACTTCTTCCATTTCCGGACCCGGATCGGCGCGAGCGTGATGTTCTCCATGACGGTGAGGTGCGGGAACAGGTTGAACTGTTGGAACACCATGCCGGTCTCGCGGCGGATCAGGTCGATGTTGCGCACGTCGTCGGTGAGGGGCGTCCCGTCGACCGTGATGACGCCCTCCTGGTGTTCCTCGAGGCGGTTGACGCAACGGATCAGGGTGGACTTGCCCGACCCCGAGGGCCCGATGACGACGACGACCTCCCCGCGGTTGACGGACAGGTCGATGTCCTTGAGGACGTGGAAATCGCCGAACCACTTGTTGAGCCCGTCGATCGTGATGATGCGCTCGCCGCCCTCGGGGGCGTGCGCTTCGACGCGGGGCACGGTTTCGGTTGCACTCACGATGGACCTCCTCGGGCGGGCCGCCCGGTGCGCACCTCAGCGTTCACCGACGCCGAGCTCCTTCTCGAGTTGACGACGGGCGATGGGCATGCGGTAGGTGAAGAACCAGTACACGACCGCCATGAAGAGCGAGATCTCGAGCAGGACGCC
>JAVLCF010000013.1 GCA_031581195.1 Trueperaceae bacterium
GCCACGACCCGGACGCCGGTGATCCTGCCCGACCCCGTCCCACCCACGCTGTCCGGGTGGCTGCTTCCGCACGTCCCGACCTGCCTCGACGCCGCCCCGCCCTGACCCCACGTCGCGTCCGCCCTCCCGTCCGCCCTCCCGTCCGCCGTCCCCCGTCCGCCGTCCTCCCATCCGTTCCCGTTCCCGCACCCGAAAGGACGTCCATGGGCACCACCACCCTCCCCCGCACGGGCTTCTTCAGCCACCGCGCCCACCGTGGCGACGAACTCAACCTGTGCCACGGCCGGCCGTTGTTCCCCCCCGCCGCCGCCGGCTTCAACGCCCTCAACTACAGCAAGTCCGGCACGTTCCTGAACGGCGGGACCTCCCACGCGGTGTTCCGCGCGCACATGGGGGCCTCGTACACCTTCACGGCCGGCATGTGCGGGCCCGCCTGGGCCGGCCTCATGCTGTTCACGCCGAAGGTCGAAGGGGACGACCTGACGCTCGACGTCGAAGAGCCCCCCGCCTACCTCGGCACGAACACCGACCTGGTGAGCGCGGGCCTCACGTACGGCGTGTCGCTCACCGTCCGCATGGGCGTCCGCGTCGACATCAAGCACCCGTACGTGCATTGCCACAAGTGGGGGTGCAGCGCCGGATTCCACTGGGGGCGGGTCTTCAACTTCAACCACAACGTCACGATCGACTTCATCGCCATCCTGTACAAGATCGTGACGTACAAGCCACCCTCCGACACCCCCCCGAAGGCGAAGGCCGGAGCGAGCATCCCCGGCCTGACCGGGAGCTACAACATCGTGGGGGCGGGTCGGTTCGATCCCGACGACACGCTCGAGCCGAAGTACAACGTGAAGGTCAACCTCATCAACTACATCCCCGTCGTCAACCGCTTCAACCACGCCGCCTCGAAGTACGGAAGCAGCATCGAGCTCGGGCCGTCCTTCGCGATCGTGTTCCCGACCACCTTCCGCGTGACGCACTTCGGCTATCGCGAAGAAGGCGAAGCCCAGCACGTCTACACCGTCGACGCCAACCGCTCCACGAAGCGCCTCGAAGGGGAAAAGACGACGTCGAACCCGTTCGGCACCCTGCCGAACGGCGAGGCCGCCGTCCGCGTCGCCTGGGACATGCACGTGACGTTGGGGTTGGGCCTGTACGGAAAGGTGACGCTGCTGTGGGTCCTCGGGACCGGCTACAACGTGACGTTCCGCGCCGATAAGCTGTCGCACAACCTCCGCCTGGGGGCGGGCAGCTACCACGCGCACCTGCACTCCCACCTCGGTCGCACGAACGCGTGGGACGCCGTCGCCGGCATCACCGACCGCGACGTCGACCCCCTCGCCGACCTCGCGCCCGACGAGGCCCCCACCTTCACGTTCGGTGCGCCCGAGGAGGTGGCGACGTGAGCCCCGACCGCCGGACCTTCATCAAGTACGCCAGCGGCGTCCTGGGCGGCAGCCTCCTGGCCGCCTGCGGCGTGGAGACGAGCCCGACCGCCGACCGCGACGTCGGCGGCGACGTGCAACTCCCGAACGGCTACCGATTCCACGCCGTCAAGCGCGACGGCGACGCCCTCCCGGGCGGACACCGCATCGCGAACCTGCGCTACGACGCGGCGATCGGTGGGGGCGTCGTGGCGTACACCGCCTTCGACGAGGAGGGTCGACTCGGCCTCCATCGCCTCCACCTCGACGTGCGCGACGGCGTACCGCACGCCGGCGAGGAACGGACCCTGATCCGCGAACTCGACGCGTTCGACGGCGGGCGCGCGACGGCGGTCGGGGGGTACGACGTCGACGCGGACGGCAGCGTCGTCGTCGCCCACGAGACGCTCCGCTGGGAGGACCCGATCCCCGTCGAGGACCTCGAGGCGCACGTCGAGATGCACGAGGTGGACTTCGACGCCGCCAGCGACCTGCCGGGCCTACCCGACGACGGCTACGTCTACCGACGCGACGCGGCCATCTACCGCTTCGGCGCGCGCGGCACCCCCGAAGCGCTCGTCCGCGCCGGCACCCCGACGGACGAAGGGCACGTGATCCTCGGTGGCTTCGGTCCGGCGTTGCAACGCGGACGCGAACTCCTGTTCAGCGCCGCCCTCGAGTACGCCCATCCCGACGCCGACGTCCAGGACGTCGGGGACGGCGTCTGGTACGTCCCCGACCTGCGACGCGGCGCCGCCTCCGCGCGCCTCGTACAGCGGGCGGGCATCCTCCCGGCCGCCGCGTTCGACACCGACCGCCTCAGCGTCGACGGCGTCGTCGGCGGGTTCGGGTTGTTGGACCTGCAGCCCGGCGGACGGTTCGCGCTGCAGGCGTTCGCCGGCGATCCGAACCTCCCCGACGACGACGGGACCACGGCGGAGTTCGCCGGGAGCGTCCTGCTGGCCGGCACCGCGTCGCGGGTCGGAAGCGCGCGCGTCCTGTCCGCCCCCCGCCGGAGCGGCCTCGCGCCGTCCAGCGACCGCGACGCGATCGGCATCGCCGACCTCGCCAGCGGACCGCGCGTCGCGGCGGACGGAACGGTCGGGAGCGTCGCGCAGTTCGAGGACGGTTCCCAACGCGTGTACGTCGGCGGCCGCCTGTTCGCCGCCAGCGGCGACGTGAGCCCCGCCGGCCACGTCCTGGAGTCGTTCCTTCCGCCGGTGTTCGGTCCGCAGGGCGAAACCTACGTCGTCGCCGGAAGCGAATCCGCCATGGAGCTGCTGGCCTTCGACGGGAGGTCCGTCCGGACCCTGTTGGCGACCGACGACACGCTCGTCGGCGACCCGCGCGCCCTCAGCATGATGACGCTCGGGACGCTCATCCACCACGTCGACCGCGACGGCACGCTCGCCTTCACCGCGCTGCTCGACGACGGCAGCAGCGCCCTCGTGATCGGCGTCCCGACGTGACCGCCCCGCGGACCCTCCGCACGCTGGGCGACGTCGAAGCCGCGCTCGACGACGCCGACGATCGCGTCCGCGTGAACCTCCTGCACGCGATCCAACGGGATCCGGCGGGGGCGGACGCGCTGCGCGACGGGACGCGCGACGTCCGCGACGTCCTGCTGGAGCGCATCGATGCCTTCCCGCACGCGTCGATGCGGCTGTTGAGCCTCCTCGCGCTGGGTGGGCTCGGCCCCGACGCCCGCACCACGGATCGCATGCTGCGCTCCGCGGCGTTGAGCGTCACCACCCAGGAGGGCATGATCGCGCTCGCCTACCTCGCCGAGCACGCCCCGGAGCGTGCGCGCCCGTTCGCCGAGGCCGCCCTCTTCGCCGACAATCCGGACCTGGTTCGCCTCGCCGCCGGCATGATCGCGCACGACGCGACGCTCGCCTTCGCCGCGCGGTTGCGCATCCGCTGCGTCCTCCCCGCCCCGCTCGAGACCGCCTGGTCGGAGGACCACGTCGCGGCGCTCGCGGACGAACTGCAGGGACCGTTCCAGGCGGGGGCACGCGACCTCGTGCTGGCGTACCACCCGGAGGCCTGGCGTCCCCTGCGCGGCGCCTGGGGCCGCCTGGACGCGGACACGCGGACGTGGTGGCTGGATCACGCGAGCGACGTTCCCGACCCCGACGTTCGCCACGACGTCGTCGCGGACGGCCTGCGCGACGACGACCCCGCCGTCGTCGCCGCCGCGCTCGGGGCCTGCGCCCGCCGGGGCCGGCAGGCCCTCGGCGTCGACGGCGCGCTCGTGCGTCCCCATCTCGCGTCGACCGACCCGCGCCGCCGCGCCCTCGCCATCCGCGCGTTGGGGTCGTGGGACGAGGCGTGGACCGCCGCCACCGAGGGGGGGGCGCCCACCCCGGTGCGCGTCGCCGGCTGGCGGGAGGTCGCCCGCGATCCCGACCGGGCGGACCCCGAGGCCCTCCGCGCGGCGCTCGACGACCCCGCGTGGCAGATCCGCGCCGCCGCCAGCGAGGTCGTCGCGCGCCGCAGCGACCTCGCCGACTGGTTGCACCCCGACGCCTGGGACGCCACCGGCGACGCGGGACGCCTGGCGTTGTCGCGCGCGGCGCTCGACGCCGGCCACGACGCGTGGCTCGAGCCGGTCCTCGCCCGCGGGTTCGCCGCATGACGTCCGTGCACGTCGACACGCCGCGCGGGTTCACCGCGACCCTGCGCGACCCCGACCCGAGCGCGCGCCGCGCCGCCCTGGCCGCCCTCGCGACCCGCGACCCGGGCGCCGTCGCCCTGGCGCGCGGCGACGCCCAGACCGTCCTCGGCGTGCTCAGTGGGGCGTTCGATCCGTCCGTCTCGACGCCCTACGATCGCGCCGTCCTGGCCGCCATCGATGCGCTGGACGACGCGAGCGCCGCATCGCTCGTCGCGCTCGTGTTCGACGCGACCGACGACGCCGACGCGCGCCGCACGGCGACCGACGTCCTGGCGCGCTGGGGCGACCGGGGGGGCGTGCTCCGCGCCAGCCTCGCGCGCCGCGACCGGCCCGACCTGCGCGCGCTCGCGGCCACCGCCCTCGATCCCACCGCGTTACCCGCCCACGAACGCCTCCTGGCGGCGGCGGTCCGCATCGAGGACGGCGCCCGCCCCGACGAGGTCGCCCCCGACCCGCGCGACGTCGGCCTCCGCGAGGCCTACCTCGACCGGGTGCGTGGACCCCACCGCGACGCCGTCCAACGTGCCGCGGAGGCCCACGGCGCCGCGGGGTTCGCCGCCATCGCAGGGCACGACGTCGACGACGCCGGCACCCGCACCTGGTTGGCGTCGTGGGCCGGACGCGTCCGAAGCGTCGCCGCGCTCGCGTACCTGGAGGCGCGACTCGAGGCGGCCGCCGCCGCACCCCCGTGCGCCCACCCCGACCCCACCGGAGCCGCCCCGGACCGCGCGGAGCGGCGGGCCATGCTCGACGCCGTTCAGGCGCTCGGGCCCCTCGCCGAACCGCTGCGGCCCGCCGCACGCCGGTGGGCGGCCGCGCTGCGCGGCTGCGCACCCCACGACCCCCTGCTCGGGGACGTCGAACGCCTCGCGGCCGACGTCCCCCCACCCCGTGAGGCCCCGAGCCCCTCCGAGGGAGCGACGGCGTGACGGGCCGCGTCCCCTCCCCCCCGCCGGCCCTCACGGCGTTCCTGGAGCGCCTCCCCTTGGCCCTCCGCTCCCGCGCGGAGGTCAACCACGACCTGGACTTTCGGCACGCCTCGGTGAACCTGTTCGCCGTCGATCGCGACGACGTCGCGACGCTGGCGACGTTCGTGCCCGACGCCGACTGGCCGAACCAGGACGCCCGGATGCGCGCCCACTTCCGGGTGCAGCCCCGCCGCTGGGTGAAGGTGACGCCCGGACGCCCCGAACGGCTCGACGCGTACTACCAACTCGTCGACGGCGACCTCGCCGCCCTGCGTCTGTTCCTGGCGGCGCACGACGGGCAGGCCGGCATTCCGGTCGTCGAGGCGGGCCTCGGGCCGCTCGTGGGGCGCGACGACGTCGACTGGGGCCTGGTCGTCAAGCGCGACGGGCGCACCGTCCGACCGCGCATCGCCGTCCGCCTCCCGACGGCGCTGCTCGCCGACGTGTTGGCGCGGTGGACCGACGTCGCGTACCTGACGCCCGCCACCGCGACGGCGCTTCGACACGCCGCGACCGCCCTCGCGTGCCGGGACGCGGTGTACGTGAGCGTCGATCCGCTCGACCGCGACGCGGTCGCCCTCGACGTCCCGACCCCCGGACCGATCTCCCGCTGGCTCGGTGACGGGGCGGCGTGGCTCGACGACGCGACGCTTCACTTCGCGAAGGTCCGCTTTCCCCGCGGCCCGCACGCGCCGCCGGCCGTGACGGTGTACCGGCCGGCGGGCGAGACGATGCCGACGCCCGACGTCGCGACGCACGTCGAACGCGTGCGCAGCTACTACGACGCGACGACGGACGTGATCGAAGCGACGTACGGAGCGACCTACCAGGCGGCGCTCTACGGGCCCACCGACGTCGGCACGTACGACGCGACCGCCTCCACCTTGGGGTTGCTCGGCCGCATGGAGATCGCCGACGCACCGCTCCGCCTCCTGGATCTCGGGTGCGGCCTGGCCGGCCCGGCGATCGACGTCGCTCGCGCCTACCCCCACGTCCACGTCGTCGGCGTGAACCTCTCCCCGGTGCAGGTCGCCCGCGCCCGCGCCCGGGTGGAGGGGGCCGGCCTGGCCGACCGCATCGAGATCGTCGAAGGCGACTTCCACGACCTCGCCTTCGCGGACGACGCCTTCGACGGCGCGTACGCGTTCGAAGCGCTCGCGTACGCGTTCGACCTGCCGCGCGTCGCGAGCGAGATCGCGCGCGTCGTCCGGCCGGGGGGGTGGCTCTACCTGAAGGAGATCGTCCGGGCGTCGGGCCCCCTCGACGCCCGTCAACGCGAACACCTCGCCCGACACGACCACACGTACGCCCTGCGCACGCCGACCGGCGATGCCCTGGTCCGCGCGTGCGAACGGGCGGGTCTCGACGTCGCGCACGTCGCGTCGCTCGACGACGTGACGGACACCGACGCCTACCAACGCAAGATGTTCGCCCTCCCGCGCGACGCCGACCTGCGCCTCTTCCAAGGGTTTCGTCCCCCCCTCTCGCCCTTCGGCCGCCGACACCATCACGAGCACGCCGCCCCGCCCCTCTCCTGCCTCGAGGTCCGCGCGCACGTGCCCCCTCCGCCCTCGCCCGACGTCGTCACGACGGCGGGCGCCCCCCGCGACAGGAGCGCCTGATGCCCCCACGACGCCCCACGTCCCCCCCACCCCATCCGGTACGCGACCGCCGGCCCCGGGCCCCCGGGATCCCCGTCGCGTTCGCCCTCGCGATGGCGCTCGCCGCGCTCGTCGGGTGCGGCGGCCTGCCCCCGACCGAATCCGTGGCGGACGCCCCCCTCCGGGTGGCGGCCGGCACGACGCAACGCACGTCCCTCGACGTGGCGTCCCTCCCCGACGGCGCGGTCGTTCGGCCCGAAACGTCGTCGCCCGACCTCACGGTCGAGGTCGAGCGGGCGGACCGGACGACCCTCGACCTCATTCTCCGCGCCACCCCGGATGCGATCCCGGCGCGCGACGACGTCGTCGTCGCCGCCTTCGCCGACGCCGAGGCCACGACCCCGCTCGCGCGGTACCGCGTCGACGTCGACGTGCTCGGCCGGTACGTCCTCCAGGGGAACCTGGTGCGCGACGACCTGACGGCGGGACGGGCGCTCGCCCACCGCGGCGACCTCGCCACGAGCGACGAGTACGTGGTGCTGATCGACGCGGACGGAGACGTCCTCGCCGACGACGTCGTCGACGGCGACGGGCGGTTCCGTCTCGACGTCCTGCTCGATGCGTCGACCCTCGACGCCGCCCCGCCGGTGGCGCTGCTGCGCGCCCGGGCGGCGCACGCTGCCGAAACGGTGGCGTCCGACGCGCCGTACGTGTGCCTCGAACCGATCGGGGTCGCCGACGCGGAGGTCGATGCCGACGGGCTCCTCCGCACCCGTGCGACGCGGCCGCTCCTCGTCGATTACCGGCCCGGCCGGTCGGACGGCGGCGTCGACCGGCGGACCGCCACCCCGGCGGACGACGCGTTCGACGATCGGCAGTGGCCGCGCGTCGTGGACCTCGGCGACCTCCGCAAGAGCGACCACGACGGGGGCATGACGGTGCACGACGCGGAAGCCGGCGCCCTCACCGCCGTCCCCGCGAACGACGGTCCGTTCGTGGATGCCGAGGGACGGTTCCGTCCTTCGCTGCTCGCCTGCGGCGCCCCCGACCGCACGTCCACGTCCCTCGACGTCGACCTCACCTTCGACCTTGCGGAACGCATCCTGGACGCCCCCGCCGGGGGGCCGCCGGCCTGGGTGGAGCAACGGCTCGCCACGCTCGGCGACGCGCCGTTCGCGTCCGCGCTCCTCCTCGACCTCGAGGGGGGCGTGGACGGCGCGGCGCACGCCGCGGGCGACCTCGCCGTGACGCGCGTGTCGTCCACGGAACCGGACGTCACGCGCTACGCCGCCTCGACCCGCTTGCGCAAACCGCTGGCGGTCGCCGACCCCTCGACCGTGCCCGACCTGTTGGAGGTCGATCCCGTGATCACCGATAGTTGCTACGCCCACCCCGCCACCTGCGACTTCGCCGCCGGCGTCACGCCGGTGGTGGACCTCGGGCGGGTCACGGCCGAGTCCACCGCGAACGGACGTACGGTGGGCAGCGTCGACGTCGCCCTCGACGTCGCCCTCGACGTCGTCACCGTCGTCGGTCGCGCCGACGTCAACGGCGTGGCCGCCCGCGAGGTCCACGCCAGCTGCGCCGACGGGCCCTACGCCCACGCGCAGCCCGATACGGACGGGACCTACGTGATGCGCCTCCTGGCACCGAGCACGACGCCGTCGCTGCGGTGCACCTTCTCGCTCGGGGACGCCGTGACGCTCGACGATCCGGTGCGCACCCTCCCCGCCGACGCCGGCGTCGTGGTGCTGGACGACCTGTGGGGGTGGGCCCGATGAGCGTCCCGACGCTCCCCCGCGCCGCGCGTCCCCTCCGGCTCGCCGGCATGGGCTTCCTCGCCGCCGTCGCCCTCGCGGCCTGCACCGCACCGAACGACGGGGCCGCCGCGCAGCTCGACGTCCGCATTGCGGGCCTCCCCGACGGCGTCGATCCCGTCGTCGAGGTCGTCGCACCCGACGGGTCCGTCACGACGCTCGATGCGGCGCAGTCCCGACTGGACCTCCCCGCGGGCACCGCCACCGTCGTGGCGCGCGAGGTAGAGGCCGAGGACGGCGCCCGGTTCCTGCCCGACCCTGCGCAGCGGGACGTCGCCCTGACGTACGGCGCGTCGGAGACGCTGGACGTCGCCTACACCGCTGCGTGCGCGGAGGGGGACCTCGCCGCCTGCGGGGCGTTGTCCGGCTATCCGCAGGGAACGCTGCGGACCGAAGGCCCGTGGTTGCTGTCGGGCGGCGTCGACCGGCTCGGCGCCGACGGCGCTGGTCTGGAGCGCGCGTCCGTCGCGACGACGTCGGTGACCGACCGGGCGTTCACGCTCGCGCTTCCCCGGCAGCTGGACGCCCCCGACCTGTTGCGGATCGGGACGGTCGTCGAGGGCTTCACGCTCGGGCAGGCCGCCTGCGACGCGAGCGGCGTCGAGATCAGCGACCCCCGCGTCCGCGCGAACGACCTCGTGCTCGAGGCGTCCACGACCGACGACGACAACGAAACGACGCGCCTGGGCGAGGTCTACCTCTACGAGGAGGCCCTCGACCGCTTGGTCGTGTGGCTCTACGCAGACGGGGCCGTGGACGTGACGGGCCGCGAGTCCTGCGCAGGGTCGGCGAGCGGCGACGGGCGTGAGCTGACGTTCGACCTGTCGCTCGAGTCCGGCTGGAACCTGGTGGCGTTCGCGTTCGAGGAGGCACCGGAGGGTGCGACCCGCACGCACGTCACCCGCATCGACGGGCCCGTCGGTCGCGCCTTCGCGCTCATGCGCGGCGACGACGACGACGAGTTCCTCGGCGACGTGCCGCACGTCGCGGCCGGCGCCGTGCGCGCCGACGCGATGCACGGGCACTTGGCGCTTCCGCGCACGCCGGACGGTGACGTCGAAGCGCCCTGGTCGCGACCGCTTCGCCTCCAGCCGTCGCTGGCCGGCGACGTGAACGCCGGGACGCTCCCGGAGGGGGTCGGCGACCTCGTCTCGGTCACGGACGACGACGCCTACGGGTTCGCGTTCGCCCTCCCCGACGACCCCGCCCCGACCGACGGACAGCTGCGCACCTTCGCGACGAACGGAACGACGAGCTCGCCCCTCGATCCCGACCACACGCCCCAGGCGGTGTGCGACCGGGAGATCGCGACGTCGATCCCCTCCCCCACCTACCTTCCCGCCATGCTGGACGTCTACGCCGACACCGATCAGGGGGACCCCCTCTACCGCGGGAACGCGCACCTGACGCACGGGCCGGTGTCGGTCGCCTGGTGGTACGTCCCCCGCGCCTTCACCGTCGCGACCGACGCGCCGCAGAACTGTCGCTACACGACCGGTGCGTTGACCTCGACGACGTACGACCTGGATCTGCGCGCGGGGTGGAACCCGGTCTTCCACGTCGCGAAGCCGCGCGCCACCAGCGGTCCCGCCGACGACGCCGCCGTCGCCGACGTGCTCTGGACGACCGACGCGGGCCACGCCGACGTGTCCGGCGCCGACCTCTACTGGCGGGTGGAGGCGAACGAGCGGGCGCTCGACGCGATCGAGCGCGAAGGCGCACGCGACGGTGGCTCGACGCCGACCACCGCCCGCCCGCGCTTCTTCGCGTGCGGCCCCGATGCCGACTGCCCCCTGAACGTCCTGCACGACCACGAGGTGCAGCTCGCCGTCCGCGTGGAGGGCTCCGAGGCGGACCTCCCGGAGCCGCTCGTCGCGCCCCTCACGCGGCGGGGCTACGACGTCGAGCTGCCCTCCCGCATCGAGGCGACGTCGGTGACGTCGCGCAGCGACGCGCTGCTGCCCCCCGCCCGGCACTACACCGAGGGGGTCCGGGGCGGCGCCTTCGAGGCGTGCGACGGTCGAGCCGGAGCCGACGGCGGCGTCGCCTTCTTCACGACGCTGGCCCTGGTCGCGGACGACGCCGACGGCGACGTGCCGGTGCGAATCGGCCAGGCGGACCTGCATCGCGAGGACGACGATGCCGCCCACCGGCATGCCGTCACGTGGGCGTACGTCGGTGCGTCCCGCACGGTCGCGTGGCGCAACGACGCCTGCTTCCTCCGCTCCGGTACCCCGGACGCGTTCGACCGCGACCGGGCGCGCCCGGTGCGGTTCGACGTCGACCTACGCCTGAGGCGGGGCTGGAACGTCGTCGTGCGCTCGACGCGCACGGACGACGGCCCGTACGGCGCGCAGGAGCACGTGTGGCGCGTCGCCGACGCCGACGGCGCCGTCGACCTGGCGGGCGAGCGGTGGAACGTCTTCGACGACTTCCGTTGGTACGCCAACCTCACCGACCGCGTGCCGGACGACCCCGACGTCGCGGCGCGGAGCGCGTCGCGCTTCACCGTGGCGGGGACCCCCCCGCTCTGGGCCGACGTCCTCGACCTGCGCCGCCCCTGAGGCTCGGTGGGGTCCGCGCTGCGGCGCGGACCCCACCCTACGGCGCCGGGTCGGCTTGACACGCCCGGGTCGGCCCGCGAGACTACGAGATGGACGCACGACGGGGCGTGGCGCAGCCTGGTAGCGCACCTGCTTTGGGAGCAGGGGGTCGCACGTTCGAATCGTGCCGCCCCGACCAGCGTCCGGCGTGGGTTCGCGTGCTAGCGTGACCCACGCGCCACGAGGGGGAGGGACGCGCGGGAGTAGCTCAGTTGGTAGAGCGTCAGCCTTCCAAGCTGAATGTCGCGAGTTCGAATCTCGTCTCCCGCTCCACCCCCCTCCCCCGCCGCGCCGGGCGGCCCTTCACCGTCCGGGCCGCCCTTCGCGCGCCCGTAGCTCAGGGGATAGAGCAGCCGCCTTCTAAGCGGTCGGTCGAGGGTTCGAATCCTTCCGGGCGCACCAGCGGCCCCCGTCCCGTACAATCCCAAGCATCGCCGTCCACGCCCTATCCCGACGTCGTCGGTGCGGGGCGCTCGTTCTCCGGGAGGTCGTCATGCCGCACCCTCGTCCCCGTTCCCTCCACGTCGTCGCGTCCTTCGTCCTCGCCGTCGCCGCGTTCGCCGTCGCGCAGGGCGACGACCCGCAGGCGCTCGTCGACGCCGGCCGCTTCACCGAGGCCGTCGCGGCGTACGACGCCGCCCTCGCGGCGGCCCCGGACGACGCGTCCCTGCTCGCGCTGCGCGCCCGCGCGCGGGTGTATCGCGCCGACCACGAGGCGGGCCTGAGCGACGCGGAGCGCGAAGCGGCGTACGAGGCGGCGGTCGCCGACGCCGAACGCGCCGCTTCGTTGGCGCCGGACGACGCCGACGCCGCCTTCGAGCTCGCCCGCGCCCTGGGCCGCACCGCGCAGTTCCGCGGGGTGGTGCAGTCGCTGAACCTGGCGGGGCGCATGCGCGAAGCGCTGGACCGCACGCTCGAGCTCGACCCGAACCACGCCTCGGCGTGGCACGCGAGCGCCCTGTGGCACGCCGAGGTGCCGTGGGTCGCGGGCGGCCGCACGCGGGAGGTGGTGCCGTCGTTCGAACGCGCGGTGGAGCTGGAGCCGGACGTGCTCGGGCACCGCGTCGCGTTCGCGCGCGTCTTGCTCGCCGAGGAGGCGTACGACCGCGCCGCGGCGCAGCTCGAGGCGGCGGCGGCGTTGCCGGCGGAGAGCTTCCTCGCGCGGCGCGACGCCGAAGCGGTGGAGGCGTTGCGGGCCGAGCTGCCCTGAATGGCGACCCTGGAGCTGGTCCGCCTCAACCTGTTGTCGCCGATGGTGCTGGCGTTCGCGCTGGGGATCGTGGCGACGCGCGTCCGCAGCGACCTGCGGCTGCCGGACGCGGCGTACGCGACGTTGTCGATCTACCTGCTGCTCGCGATCGGCCTGAAGGGGGGCGTCGCGCTGCGCGCGACGCCGCTCGGGGAGTTGCTGCTGCCGGTCGCCGCGACGTTGGCGGCCGGCGTCGCGATCCCGCTGGTCGGCTACGCGTTGGCGCGGCGGGTGGGGCGCTGGGGCGTCGCGGACGCCGCCGCCCTCGCGGCGCACTACGGTTCCGTGTCGGTCGTGACGTTCGTCGCGGCGCAGGCGTTCCTGGACCGTGCCGGCGTCGGCTACGAGGGGTTCCTCCCGACGTTGCTGGCGATCCTCGAGGTCCCCGCGATCCTGGTGGCGCTCGTCATCGCGCGGCGGGCGCAGGCGCAGGGGGCGGAGGGCACGCCGTGGGGGGCGACGCTGCGCGAGGTCTTCACCGGCCGCAGCATCCTGCTGATCCTGGGGGGCCTCGCGATCGGGGCGGCGTCGGGCGACGCGGGCCTGGCGCGCGTCGACGCGTTCTTCGTCGCGCCGTTCGAGGGGGCGCTGACGTTGTTCCTGCTGGAGATGGGGCTGGTCACCGCTCGCCGCTTCGACGACGTCGCGCGGGCGGGCCCGTTCCTCGTGGCGTACGGGCTGGGGGCGCCGCTGGTGCACGGCACCCTGGGGGTGGCGTTGGGGTTGGCGGTCGGCCTGTCGGTCGGCGGTGCGACGTTGTTCGCGACGCTGCTGGCGAGCGCGTCGTACATCGCGGCGACCGCGGCGGTGCGGTTGGCGTTGCCGGAGGCGAACCCGGGGCGCTACCTGACGGCGTCGTTGGCGGTGACGTTCCCCTTCAACCTGGTGGCCGGCATCCCGACGTACGCGCGCCTGGCGGCGGCGTGGGGCGGGGGGGCGTCGTGAGCGGCGCGGAGGCGCGGGCGCAACGGCGTCTCGTGACGATCATCGCCGAGGCGGTCCTGCAGGAGCGGGTGCTGGCCGACCTGCGCGGGTGGGGCGTCGAGGGCCTCACGGTGTCGCGGGCGGAGGGCGACCCGTTCGGATCGCGGGTCGGGGACGTCGAGGGCGGCTTCGTGCGGATCGAGTGCATCGTCGCGGCCGCCACCGCCGACGCGGTCCTGGACGGTCTCGAGGAGGCGTACTTGGCGCGCTACAAGGTGGTGGCGTACGACCATCCGGTGCGGGTGGTGCGGGCCGACAAGTACCGCTGAGCCGCCGTCACGCCCCGCCAGAACCGCATCACGGTCGTGTCACGAGTGTGGTATCACACGTCATGCGACGTTACGTACGGAACGCTGGGTTCGGCGGCCGAGGCCGCGCACGCCCCGCCGTCCTCGCCCTCGCCCTCGTAATGCTCGCCGCGAGCTGCGGAGGGGACGAGGCCCCCATCGTCCCGACGACCGCGTTCGAGCTCACCGCGACGCCCACGCGCGTCGAGGTCGTTCCGGGCGCCGCGTCGCCCCTGGCGATCCTGCTGCGCGGCGCCCCGGCGGACGAGAGCACGGCCACGCTGACCCTGGTCGACGCGGCGGGCGCGCCCGCCTCCGGCCTGACGCCGTCCCCCACGTCGGTCCCCCTCGAGGGGGCGCGCGCCACGCTCGTCGCCGTCGACCTGCGCGCGCGCGAGGGCGCCCCCCCGGGCGACGTCGCGCTCACCCTCCGCGCCACCGTCGCCGGCGAGACCGCGGACGCCGCCCTGCAGGTCCGGGTCGCGCCGCCCGACGCCCCGACCCTCGCGGTGACGCCGGCCTCCACCACGCTCGCGTCGACCGCTGGGGGCACCCTCACCTCCTCGCGCCTCGTCGAGAGCGGCGGGGGCTTCGCCGGTGACGTCGCCTGGACGCTGGAGACGCCGGACGGCGCGGCCTGGCCCCACGCGACGGTCTCCCCCAGCACCACGACGATCGCGCCCGGCGCTTCGCAGCTCGAGGCGTGGACGCTGGACGTTGCCCCCGACGCCCCGGTCGGGCCCGCGACGGTCGTCCTGACGGGCCGGGCGGGGGACGTCGTCGTCCGCACCCCCCTCGACGTGACGGTCGAGGCGGCCCCGGTCCCCGGGTTCGCCCTGACGCTCGATCCGACGTCGGTCACCGCCGCCCCGTCCGGCGTCGCCCGCGGCTCTCTGCAGGTCCGCCCCCGGAACGGCTTCACCGGGACGGTCGCCCTTTCCGTCGTCTCCGCCAGCGGTGTGGCGCTGCCCGGCGTCACCGTGTCCCCGGCGTCGGTCCCGGTGCCCGACGGCGAGAGCGTGCTCACGGCGTTCGCGTTCGTTGCGAGCGGGATGGCGCAGGAGGGCACGTACGTCGTCCGCGTCCGCGGCCAGGGGGGCGACGCGACCGCCCAGACCCTCGCGACGCTGTCGGTCGGCGCCCCGACGTTCGCCGTCGACGTCGCGCCCGCCCTCCTGAAGACCCGCCCCGGCGAGCCGGTCGGGACGTCGCTCGTCCTGACCCCCGCGAACGGCTTCACCGGCACGGTCGGACTGAGCCTGACCGACGCGTCCGGCACGCCCTGGACCGGCGGGACCGTGAGCCCGACCGCGGTGACGCTCGACCGCACCAGCCCACGGACGGTCCCGATCACGATCTCGGCAGCGGACGACGCCTCGCCGACCGACGCGACGTACGACCTGCGCCTCCGGGCCGCGGCCGACGGGCAGGTCCGCCTCCATCCCGTCCGGCTCTTCGTCCAGAGCGCCCCCGCCGTCGGCTTCCACGACCCCGTGACGTACGTGACCGGGCAGAACCCCGTGGACGTCGACGTCGCCGACATGAACGGGGACGGCCACCCCGACCTCGTCGTCACGGTGAAATCGGCGACGATCGCCTTCGGCGAGCCCGGGTTCAACGACCCCGACGGCGCGTACGTCCTCCTCGGGGACGGGTCGGGGACCTTCACCTCCTCGAGCGACGCACCCTGGACGGCCGGCCTCGACGCCGACGCCTCGTGGATCGGGGACGTCGACGGCGACGGCGTCCTCGACGTCGTCACGTCGAACGTCCGCAGTCACGACGTCACGTTCTCGACCGGCGCCGGCGACGGCACGCGCGCGAACGTGCTGAGCGTCTCCCCGACCGACCCGGGCACGGCCCTCCCCCGCCCCCACGCCGTCGCCGGCGGGGACCTCGACCGCAACGGCTGGCCCGACGTCGCCGTGGTCCTCCGCGACGACGGCAACGTCGCCTGGTTCTCGAACACCGACGCCGGCCTGCAGGGCGACGCCTTCCTCGCGGGGGCCGGCGGTCTCGTCAACGACCTGGCGGTCGCCGACGTCGACCGGGACGGCCACCTCGAGATCGTCGCGCTGGCAACGAAGGTCGGCGCGAACGATCGCGGCGTCGTCAGCGTCTGGTCGGGCCTCCCCGACGCGCCGTCCCGCACCGATCACGTCGTCGAGACGGACGCCGGTCCCCTCGGTCTGGGCGCGTTCGCGCTGGGCGACGTCGACCTGGACGGCGACCTCGACGTCGTGATCGCCAACTGCGGCGACGCGACGCACGACGTCCGCATCGTGCGGAACACGCCGGGCGGCGGTTTCACGCGCGACGCCGTCGTCGAGGTTGACGGGACCTGCCCCGGCGACGTGGCGTTGGCGGACGTCAACCGCGACGGCGTCCTCGACGTCGTCACCGCGAACGCCGATTCCGACGACGTTTCCGTCCTCGTCGGGGACGGTGCGGGCGGCTTCCAGCCGGCGGCGGCGTTCTCGCCGTTCGGGGTCGGCGGCTCGGGCCCGTCGGGCGTCGCGGTCGCCGACCTGAACCACGACGGTCGGCCCGACGTGGTGACGTCGAACTTCTGGAGCGACGGGTTCGGAGACGTCTCGGTCCTCCTCGCCCGCTAGCGGTGGCGGGCGGGCGCGCACGCGGCCGCGTGGGTCTGCTACAATCCCGGGTGCCTGCGCGGTGGGTGTAGCTCAGGGGTTAGAGCACCGGATTGTGGTTCCGGGGGCCGTGGGTTCAAATCCCATCACCCACCCCACACGTCGCGAGCGGGCCGCTCGGTCCCCGAGCGGCGCCGTTCCCCCTCCAGGGGTGCGCGGCGCGCGCGAGGATGGCGGAATTGGTAGACGCGCTAGATTTAGGATCTAGTGGCTTAGTCCGTGCGGGTTCGAGCCCCGCTCCTCGCACCACGAGCATCGGCAAGCCCCGGCTTGCCGATGTGTTTTGACCCCCCGCCGCCCCGCGGCCGCGAAAGGGACACCACCATGGAATCGACCCTCAAGGACGCCGGCACGGTCCGCGCCACCCTCGAAATCACCGTCGACGCCGACGCCGTCGATGCGGCGTTCGACGCCGTCGTCGACGCCTACGCCCGCCAGGTGCGGGTCCCCGGCTTCCGGCCCGGCAAGGCGCCGCGCGGCGTGATCGAATCGCGCGTCGGTGCCGACGCCGTCGCCGAGGAGGTCCGCGACCGCATCGTCGAGGAGAGCTACCCGAACGCCATTCGCGAGCACGAGCTCGACGCGGTACACGCGCACGCGCACGGCGACGCCCCGACGCGCGGGGAGGCGTTCACGTACGAACTGCACGTCGACCTCTACCCCGAGGTCGTCCTCCCCGACCTGGCGACCCTCACCCTCGACGCCGAAGGCGACGCGGTCGGGGACGCGCAGGTCCAGGAGACCGTCGAGAACCTGCAACGCGAGCACGCCACCCAAGTCCCGGTCGAGCGGCCCGCGGAAGCGACCGACGTCCTCACGATCGAGACGGTCGGCGACGACGGCGAACCGCGCGACGGCAGCGCCATGCCGATCGATCTCGAGACCGTCAACGAGCCCCTGGCGCAGCAACTGATCGGTGCGAGCATCGACGACGTCGTCGAGCTCGAGCTGGAGGCGCCCCACGTGCACGAGGGCGAGGAGGAGGCGCGCGCCGCGACGACGACGGTCCGCGTCGCCGACGTCAAAGCCAAGGAACGGCCCGAGCCCGACGACACCTTCGCCTCCACGCTCGGGTTCGAGTCGTGGGACGGCGTCCTGGACGCGATCCGCTCGAGCCTCGAAGCGCAGGCGAAGGAACGCCTCGACGAGGCGCGCCGGGAGGAACTCGTCGAGAAGCTCATGGCGGGCACGGAGGTCGAGCTGCCGGAGTACCTCGTGAACCGCCGCAAGGGCAGCCTCCTCGACGGCCTCGCGCGCGACCTGCGGCAGCAGGGCATGGAGATGGACGCGTACCTCGCGAAGCTCGAGGCGGACGGCAAACGCGAGGAATTCGAACGCGAACTGCAGGAGAGCGCGGAGCGCGCCGTGAAGCGCGACCTGGTCCTCGAGCGGCTGTTGGAGCTCCGGCCCGCCGACGTCGACGACGCGGAGTTCGCCGACGCCGTGAAGCACCTGGCGGCGCGCGAAGGCAAGAGCGAAGCGCAGGTCCGCGAGGCGTACGGCGCGGAGGGCCTGGAGAACTACCGGTTCCTGTTGCGGCGCGACAAGGCGCTGCGCGCCACCGTCGCGGAGCTCGCCGGCGAAGCGACGCCGGACGCGGGCGACGGGGAGGGCGGCGACGGCGCCGACGCCGGCTGAGCGCATCGGGCGCGGCGGAGGGCGCCGGCGGGCTCTGGTACCGTTGCGCCATGCCGCTCGTGCCGTACGTCATCGAACAGACCGGTCGTGGGGAACGCACCTACGACGTCTACAGCCGGCTCCTCAAGGAGCGGATCATCTTCCTCGGCTCGCCCGTCGACGCCGAGGTCGCGAACGTGATCGTCGCGCAGATGCTGCTGCTCGAATCGCAATCCTCGGAGCAACCCATCAACGTCTTCATCAACAGCCCCGGCGGGGAGGTGTACGCCGGCCTGGCGATCTACGACGTCATGCAGTACATCTCCGCGCCGGTCCACACGAACTGCGTCGGGGTGGCGATGTCGATGGCGTCGGTGATCCTCGCCGCCGGCGAACCCGGACACCGGGTGGCGCTGCCGCACAGCCGCATCATGATCCACGCCGGCAGCGCCGGCTTCCCCCGCGCCAGCCTCCCCGACCTGGAGGTGCAGGCCCGCGAGTACGCCGAGATCCGCGGCATCATGGAGGAGATCTACGAGCGGCACACCGGCCACCCGCGCGACAAGCTTCGCGCCGACATGGAGCGCGACAACTTCATGTCGCCCGAAGCGGCGCGCCGCTACGGCCTCATCGACCGCCTCGTGGAGCCGCACGCCACGACCCGCTTCGACGGCGAGGACGCGTCCTGACGTGAGCGACGACGCCCACCCCCGCTGCGGGTTCTGCGGACGCGGTCACGGCGAGGTCGCGCGCCTCGTCGCCGCCGAGGACGGCCACAGCCACATCTGCGACGAGTGCGTCGGGCGGATCGACGCGATCCTCGCCGGCACCGAACGGCTCGGGGACGCCGACGCGCCCACGAGCACGCCGCCGGCAGCGGCGCCGGCGCCGCTGGCGACCCCGACGCCGCGCGACCTGAAGGCGCACCTCGACCGGTGGGTCGTCGAGCAGGAGGACGCCAAACGGACGCTGTCCGTCGCGGTGCACAACCACTACCTGCGCCTGCACCACCCCGATGCGAACCTCCGCAAATCGAACATCCTCATGGTCGGTCCCTCCGGCACCGGCAAGACGTTGCTGGCGCAGACGCTGGCCGACAAACTCCAGGTGCCGTTCGCCATCGCCGACGCCACCACCCTCACCGAAGCGGGGTACGTCGGGGACGACGTCGAGAACGTCGTCCTGCGCCTGTTGCAGGTCGCGGAGTACGACGTCGCCGCCGCCGAACGCGGCATCGTCTACATCGACGAAATCGACAAGGTCGGCCGCAAGTCCGAGGGGACCAGCATCACCCGCGACGTGTCCGGCGAGGGCGTCCAGCAGGCGCTGCTCAAGCTCATCGAGGGCACCGTCGCGCACGTCCCGCCGCAGGGGGGCCGCAAACACCCGCACCAGGAGTTGGTGCCGGTCGACACGAGCCACATCCTGTTCCTCGCCGGCGGCGCGTTCGAGGGCCTCGAGGACATCGTCCGCGCCCGCGTGGACGTCAGCCGCGTCGGGTTCGACCCCCCCAACGAGGCGCAGGTGCGCGACGCGGAGGTCGTTCCCGAGGACCTCGTCCGGTTCGGCCTCATCCCCGAACTCATCGGGCGCCTCCCCGTCACCGTCCGCCTCGCCCCGTTGAGCGTCGACGCGCTCGTCGACGTCCTGACGCGGCCCGAGGGGGCCCTCGTCGGGCAGTACCAGGCGCTCTTCCGCCTCAGCGGCGTGACGTTGACGTTCGCCGACGCCGCCCTGCGCGAGATCGCCGTCCGCGCCCTCGACCGCGGGACCGGCGCGCGGGCGTTGCGCAGCGTCCTGGAGCGCACCCTGTCGGACGCGATGTACGAGATCCCCGGTTCCGACGTCGACGCGTTGCACGTCGAACCCGAGGACGTCGAGGACCCGAGCCGCCTGTGGGCGCGCGCCGAACGCCGCAAGACCGCCTGAGTCGCCCCTAGAACGGCGCGGCGCGGAGGCGCGTCACGACCCCCGCGACGCGGGCGGCGGCGTCGTCGATCGCCGCGGCGTCCAGCCCTTCGCCGACGCTGAAGCGGAGGCTGGCCTTCGCCGCCGCGCGCGGCAGCCCCATCGCGAGGAGCACGTGGCTGGGTTCGAGGCTCCCGGCGCTGCAGGCGGAGCCGGCGCTCACCTCCACGCCCGCCCCGTCGAGCGCGATGCGGAGCGCGTCGCCGTCGACGTCCTCGACGCGGACGTTCAGGTGCTTCGGTCCGCGCCGTTCGCCGCCGTTGCGCGCGACGCCCGGGAGCGCCGTCACGGCGGCCTCCAAACGGTCGCGAAGCGCGGCGTAGTGCGCGCCCCGCGCGGCGGCGTCGCGCGCCGCGGCGTGCGCCGCGACGCCGAACCCCACGATCGGGGCGACGGCGTGCGTGCCGGCCCGACGGCCGCGCTCCTGCCCGCCGCCGACCGCCTGCGGCGTGAGGGGGTGGCCGTCGCGGACCCAGAGGGCCCCGACGCCCTGCGGGCCGCCGAGCTTGTGGGCGGAGACCGCGACGAGGTCCGCCCCGAGCGCGCCGACGTCGAGCGGCGTCGCGCCGAACGCCTGCACCGCGTCGCACAGGAACGCCGCCCCGTGCGCGTGCGCGACGGCGGCGAGGGCGGGCACGTCGGCGACCGCCCCGGTCTCGTTGTTCGTATGCATCACCGCCACCAGGGCGGCGGGCCCCTCGAGGCGCGCGAGGTGCGCCTCGAGGACGTCCGGGGTGGGGGCGCCGTGCGGGCCGGGCGGCAGCCACACGAGCGGGCGGCCGCGCGCCGCTTCGCGCCACGCCGCCTGCCGGACCGCGTCGTGCTCCGCGGCGGACACGACCATCGCGCCCCCCCGGTCGTCGGCGCGCGCGTCGAGGGTGCCCTGCAGCGCGAGGGCGTCCGCTTCGGTCGCGCCGGACGTGAAGACGATCTCGCCGGGGGCGCCCCCGAGGGCGGCGGCGACGGCCTCGCGCGCCGTCTCGACGGCGGCGCGTGCGCGTTGTCCGCTGCGGTGGACGCTGCTGGGGTTGGCGGGCACGGCGTCCAGCCACGGCAGCATGGCGTCGCGCACCTCGGGCGCGAGGGGCGTCGTGGCGGCGTGATCGAGGTAGTGGCGGGTCAGGGCGTCAGGCGCCGAGGCTCACCGCTTCGGGCGGCGCCTCGAGGGAGATCAGGTCGCGTTCCTTCATCAGGTCGGCGAGGGTCGTTCCGCCCAGCACGCGGCGGACGGCGGCGTCCACCTCGCGCCACAACGGCTCGGTCCCGCACGCCCCGGTCCGGCTGCAGGAGTCCTCGTCCTCGACGCAACTGACGGGGGCGACGGAGCCTTCGAGCCGCTCGACGACCTCGAGGGCGGTGATGGCGTCGGGCCGGCGCGCGAGGCGATACCCGCCGTGCGCCCCGCGGACGCTTTCCACGAGGCCGCCGCGGCGCAGGACCGCGAAGATCTGCTCGAGGTACTGGTGCGACAGCCCCTCCCTCTCCGCGACGCGCTTGAGGCTGGTCGGACGCTCGCCCCCGAGCCCGATCTCGATCAGGGCCCGCATGCCGTACTGCGCCTTCGTGGATACCCACATGGGCGTAGGGTACCGCGCCGAGGCCCGCACGGCAAACCGTGACGAACGTCCCCGACCGCCGGACCGGGCCCGGAGCTCCGTCCCGGGCCCCACCCTGGGTCCCCTCAGCCCTGTCCGAGGGTCGCGAGGAACGCCTCGTTCGTGTCGGTCCGCGAGAGGCGCGACAACAGCATCTCCATCGCTTCGGCGGGATCCATGTCGCTGATGACCTTGCGGAGCAACCACATCTTGGCGAGGACCGCCTCGTCGAGGAGCAGGTCCTCGCGGCGCGTCCCGGACTTGAGGATGTCGATCGCCGGGAAGATGCGGCGTTCCTCGAGGCGGCGCGCGAGGTGCAGCTCCATGTTGCCCGTCCCCTTGAACTCCTCGAAGATCACGTCGTCCATGCGCGAACCGGTCTCGACGAGCGCGGTCGCGAGGATCGACAGGCTGCCGCCCCCGCGGATGTTGCGGGCCGCCCCGAGGAAGCGTTTCGGCCAGTGCAGCGCGCTGCTGTCGAGACCGCCGGACAACGTCCGGCCGGTGGGCGGCGTCACGAGGTTGTTCGCGCGCGCCAGGCGGGTGATGGAGTCCAGCAGGATCATCACGTGCCCGCCGTCCTCGACGATGCGGCGGGAGCGTTCGTGGACGAACTCCGCGACGCGGATGTGGTTCGCCGGCGGCTCGTCGAACGTCGAGGCGACCACCTCCACGCCCTCGACCGACTCGCGGAAGTCGGTGACCTCCTCGGGGCGCTCGTCGACGAGCAGCACGATCAACGTCACGTCCGGCTCGTTCACCGCGACGCTGTGCGCGATCGCCTTGAGGAGCGTCGTCTTCCCCGCCTTGGGCGGAGCGACGATCAACCCGCGCTGCCCCCGCCCGATGGGCGCGAGCAGGTCGATGACGCGCGACGACAACGCGTCGGGCGTCGTTTCGAGCGCGATGCGCTGCTCGGGGAAGGTCGGGACCAGGTCGTCGAAGCGGGGGCGCTTCGACGCCTGGAACGGATCGACGCCGTTGACCGCCTCGACCCGCACGAGGCTTCCGTAGCGTTCGTTGTTGCGCGGCGCGCGCGCCTTGCCGAGCACCCAGTCGCCGGTGCGGAGCTTGAACTGCTTGATGAGGCCGGCGGAGACGATGACCTTCCGGCTTCCGGACTGCAGCATCGACGCCTGCAGGAAGCCGTAGCCGTCGCTGGAGATCTCGAGGTAGCCCTGCACGAGCTTCAGGCCCTCGGTCTCCGCGTACCGCTCGAGCACCGCGAGCACGAGGTCGTCCTTCTCCATGTCGCGGTACGCCTCGAGCCCGACCTCCTTCGCCATCAGGTGCAGCTCGGGAAGGATCTTGGCCTGCAGGTCGCGGAACGTCACCTTCGGTGCGTTGCCGCCCCCGCCCCCACCCCCGCGGGAGCGGCGGCCGCGCCGCTTGCCGCGCTTCTCGCCACCGCGGCCGTCGCCGCCCTCGGAGCCCGCGTCGGTCTCCCCGTCGGCGTCCCCGCCGGCCTCCGGGGCGTCGTTCCCCCCGCCTTGGGGTTCGTGCGCGGCGTCGTCCGCGGGTCGCTCCGCGTCGGACGGACCGTCGTTCGCGTCGTCGTCGTCGGCGGGCGCCTTCTTCTTCGGGGCCGCCTTCGCCTTGGGGGCGGCCTTCTTCGTCGTCCGTTTCTTCGTGGGCGTCGCGGCGCCGTCGTCGGACGCCGCGCCGCCGTCGCCCGTCGCGGGGACGCCGTCCTGGGGGTCGGCCGCCGTGTCGGCGTCGGGCTCGGTCTTCTTGCTGCGTGGGCTCATGCTGGGCTCCTGGGGGCGCGGGACCGCGCCGAGGGGTGGGGCGGACGCCCGGGCGGGCGTCGACCCGGTGGGCGTGCCGGGGAGGGGGCGACGCCCCCGAGGCTCGGCCGGACGTGCGGCGGCGACCGACCCCGTCCGGCGAGGGACGTGCTTGCGCGGCACGCACGACGTTCGCTCGGTTGTGGGTGGGCGCAGCGGCGTGTTGACGGGTCTCGGACCGGCTGCTAGCGTGCAGTATACGCTCCGCCGCGTCGGTGACGCAAGGTGCGGGGCGATGGCGACGACGGGACCGCGCGGAGGGGTCTCCGAGGACCCAGCGACCCGGGGACGGTGCGAGCCCGGGACCTCGCCCCCGCACCGCATCCTCCCCGAGCCGCTCCCCGAACCCCCACCCCCGGGGCAGTAGACGGAGCCGGGTGGCGCCCGACACCGCGCCAGGTCCTCGGTCCCGGCCGAGCGACCGCGAGGCCGCGCCCGTAGGGGGCCGGCGACGTTCGGGTGGTACCGCGCTCCACGGAGCGTCCCGACGCGAGCCGCGTCGGGACGTCGCGTTTCGGCCCGCACGCGGCGGGAGGCCTCATGCAGGACGACCCCCGACCCGACGCTCCGCGTGACGACGCGCCGCGCGACGACGCTCCGCGCGACGACGCCCCGAGCACCGAACGCCCGTCCGGCGTCGCGACGGGCGGCGACGGCGCGCCGTTCGCGCCGGTCCCCGCGACCCCGGACGCACCCGCCCTCGAGGCGGACGTCGCGGCGTTCTGGAAGCGGCACGACGTGTTCGCCGCCTCGCTCGCCAAGCCCGCCCCACGGGGCGAATGGGTGGTCTACGAAGGGCCCCCCACCGCGAACGGGAAGCCGGGCGTCCACCACGTCATCAGCCGCATCTACAAGGACCTGTTCCCGCGCTTCAAGACGATGCAGGGCCACCACGTCGAACGCAAGGGCGGGTGGGACACGCACGGCCTCCCCGTCGAGATCGCCATCGAGCAACGCCTCGGCTTCACCTCGAAGGCGGACGTCGAGGCGTACGGCATCGAGGCGTTCAACGCCCTGTGCCGCGACTACGTCTTCGAGAACATCCAGGACTGGAACGCCCTGACCGAACGCATCGGCTACTGGGTGGACCTCGACGACCCGTACGTCACGTACGACCGGAGCTACATCGAATCGAACTGGTGGGTCCTCAAGGAACTCTGGACGCGGGGCCTGCTCGTCGAGGACTACAAGACGACCTGGCACAGCCCCAGCAGCCACACCACCCTCGCCAGCCACGAGGTGTCCCTCGGCTACCGCGAGGACGTCGAGGACCCCAGCGTCTACCCCGCCTTCGAGACCGACGCCGCGGACCTCGTCGCGCGGGGCGTGGTGCCCGGCGACGTCGACCTCCCCGTCCGCTTCCTGGCCTGGACGACGACCCCCTGGACGCTGGGCGCGAACACCGGCCTGCTCGTGAAGGGCGACGCGACGTACGCCCTCGTCGCCGCGCCCGCGCGGAGGGGCTCCGGCGGGCGCGACGTCGCCTTCGTCGTCGCTCGCGACCGCGTCGAGGACGTCTTCGAGGGCGACCCGTACGAGGTGCTCGCCACCTTCCCCGGGCACGCCCTCGACGGCGCGACGTACGCCCCGGTCCTGCGCGGCCGCGCGGAGGGTGGCGGCCCCGCGGAGGACGTCGCCCGGCGGGTGGTGCTGGACGACGCCGTCAGCCTCGAGGACGGGACGGGGATCGTGCACGTCGCGCCGGCGTACGGCGACCTGGAGGTCGGCCGGACGCACGGCCTCGCGACGGTGTTCAGCGTGTCGTTGAGCGGCGAGGTCCTGCCCGAGGTGACGCTGCCCGACGCCCCCGCCGACGCGCCGGGCCCGTGGGCGGGGACCTGGTTCAAGGACGCCGACGCCGCCATCGCCGACGCCCTCCTGGCGCGCGGCGCGATGTACCACGCCACCACCCTGCGGCACGCCTACCCGTTCAACTGGCGCGACGGCACGCCCCTCATGAACGTCGCGAAGAAATCCTGGTACATCCGCACGACCGCCGTGAAGGAGGCGCTCCTGCGGAACAACGACGCGATCACGTGGGTGCCGGACGCGATCCGGACCGGTCGGTTCGGGAAGTGGTTGGAGAACAACGTCGATTGGGCCGTCAGCCGCGAACGGTACTGGGGCTGCCCGCTGCCGGTGTGGGAACGCGAGGACGGCGGCGACCGCATCTGCGTCGGCTCCGTCGCGGAGCTCGAGGCGTTGTCGGGCCGGGACCTGTCCGACCTCGACCTGCACCGCCCGTACGTCGACGACGTGACGTTCGAGAAGGACGGCGCGACGTACCGGCGGGTGCCGTACACGGTCGACGTGTGGTTCGAGTCGGGCGCCATGCCGTACGCGCAACGCCACTACCTGGGCGACGCCTCGGCGCCGGAGGACCGCGCGGCGTTCGAGCGGACGTTCCCCGCCGACTACATCTGCGAAGCGATCGACCAGACCCGCGGCTGGTTCTACAGCCTGCACGCCCTCGCGACGCTGCTCACCGACCCGGGCGACGGCGCGCGGCCCGCGGGGCCGCTCGCCGACCTCGCCCCCAGCACGAGCGCCTTCAAGGCCGCGATCTCGTTGGGGCACATCGTCGACGAGAACGGCGAGAAGATGTCGAAGTCGAAGGGCAACGTCGTCGACCCTTGGACGGTCCTCGACGCGCAGGGGGCCGACGCCCTGCGCTGGTACCTGTTCACCGCCAGCCCCCCCGAGGCCACGAAACGCTTCTCCGCCCACCTGGTGGAGGCGTCCCACCGCGACTTCGGGATGACCCTGTGGAACGTCTACGCCTTCTTCGTGATGTACGCGAACCTCGATGCGCCCGACCTCGACGCCGCCCCCCCCGACGTCGAGCGCCCCGACGCCGACCGGTGGCTCGTCGCGCGGCTGCACGACCTGGTGCAGACCGTCACGGAGCGGCTCGAGGCGTTCGACGCGACCGGCGCGGCGCGCCCCCTCCGCGACTTCGTGGTGGACGACCTGTCGAACGGGTACGTGCGCCGCAACCGCAAGCGCTTCTGGAAGTCGCGCGACGCGACCGACCAGGCCAGCGCCTACGCCGCGCTGTACGAGACGCTCACGACCCTCGCGCGGCTGTTGGCCCCGTTCACGCCGTTCCTCGCCGAGACGATGTACCGCAACCTGGTCGTCTCCCGCGACCCCGACGCGGCGGCGTCGGTGCACCTGGCGGACTGGCCGGAGGCGGACCCCGCCCGCATCGACGCGGACCTCCTGGCGGACATGGCGGCGTTCGTGCGGGCGGTGGAGGTCGGTCGGGCCGCGCGCGCGCAGAGCGGCGTGAAGACCCGCCAACCGCTGCCGGAGGTCCTGCTCCGCGCCCCCGACGACGCGGCCCTCGCGGGGCTGCGGCGGTTCGAGGCGGCCCTCCGCGACGAGCTGAACGTGAAGGCCGTGCGTTACCTGGCCCCCACCGACGCCTTCGTCGATTACGACGTGAAGCCGAACCTGCCGCTCCTGGGCCGCCGGCTCGGCCCGCGGATCCCCGCCGTCGCCCGCGCCCTCGCGGCGATGGACGGCCGCGCGGTCGCCGCCGCCGTCGGGGCGGGCGAGACGCTGCACGTCGAGGTGGACGGCGACACGATCGCACTGGAGCCGGACGCCGTCCTGCTCGACGCGCGGAGTCCCGAGGGGTACGCCGCGGTCGAGGACCGCGGCTACCTCGCGGCGTTGGACGTGAACGTCACGCCGGACCTCCGCCGCGAGGGCCTGGCGCGCGACGCGATCCGGGTGGTGCAGAACGCCCGCAAGAACGCGGGCTTCGACGTCGCCGACCGCATCGAGGTCGTCTGGGCGAGCGAGGACCCCGACGTGGTCGCCGCGCTGGAGGCGCACGGCGACGTCGTCGCGGAGGAGGTCCTGGCGCTCGCCCTGACGCGCGGGGCGGACGACGCGGTCGCCACCTGGCCGCACGTCGAGGACGCCGACCTCGACGGCGAGGGCGCCGCGCTGCGGGTCGGCGTGCGCCGCGCCCCGGGGGGCGCCGCGACGTCCGGGCTAGACTGACGCGCTGGAGGGGCGCCCGCGCGGCGCCTCGGATCCTAGGAGGCAACGCATGAAGATCGGTATCAACGGGTTCGGTCGCATCGGTCGGCAGATCTTCCGGATCGCGCACGCGCGCGGCCTGGAGGTCGCCCTGGTCAACGACCTGACGGACAACGCCACGTTGGCGCACCTGCTGGCGAACGACTCGAACTACGGTCGCTTCGACGGGGACGTGACGCACGACGACGAACACCTGATCGTCGACGGGCGCCGCGTGCGCGCCACCGCCCTCAAGGACCCCGCGGAGCTCCCCTGGGCGGAGCTCGGGGTCGACGTCGTCGTCGAGTCGACCGGCCTGTTCCGCAAGCGGGCGCAGGCGGCGAAGCACCTCGACGCCGGCGCGTCGCACGTGTTGATCAGCGCGCCGTCGCCCGACGCGGATTTCGACGTGATGTTGGGCGTGAACGACGAGGCGTTCGACCCCAGCCAGCACCGGATCGTCTCCAACGCCAGCTGCACGACGAACAGCTTGGCGCCGGTCATGAAGGTGATCGACGAGACGTTCGGGGTGGAGCAGGCGATGATGTCGACCATCCACAGCTACACGAACGACCAGATGCTGCTCGACGGGCCGCACAAGGACCTGCGGCGCGCCCGGAACGCCGCGACGAACATCATCCCGACCTCGACCGGCGCCGCCGTCGCGGTCGCGAAGGTGCTGCCGCAGTTCGAGGGGATCTTCGACGGCGCCGCCCTGCGCGTCCCCACCCCGACCGGCTCGATCAGCGACGTCACGGCGCTCCTGAAGCGCGACGCGAGCGTCGACGAGGTCAACGGGGCGGTGAAGCGCGCCGCGGACGGTCCGCTTCGCGGCATCGTCCGCTACGCCGAGGCGCCGCTGGTGCTGGCCGACATCCAGGGCGACCCGCACTCCGGCATCTACGATGCGGAGCTCACGAAGGTGCAGGGGCGCATGGCGAAGTTCTTCGTCTGGTACGACAACGAGTGGGGCTACAGCAGCCGCATGGTCGACGTGCTCGAGCGGATGGCCGGCTGAGGCTCCCCGCCCCCGTTCCCGCCGTCGCGCCGGGCGCCCCCTCGCGGGGCGCGCGGCGCGACGCGAGGAGGTCCCCATGATCCCCACGCTCGACGATCTCGACGTGCGCGGCGCGCGCGTCTTCGTGCGCGTCGACTTCAACGTGCCGCTCCGGGACGGCGTCGTCACCGACGCCACCCGCATCGAGGCGGCCCTGCCCACCCTCCGGCACCTGCTGGACGGCGGCGCGACGTTGGTGCTGGCCAGTCACCTGGGGCGCCCCAAGGGCCCCAGCGACGACGCCCGCATGGCGCCGGTCGCCGACGCCCTCGCAGCGCGCTTGGGGCGCGAGGTGCGCTACGCGCCGACCGACGGCCCGGGCAGCGACGCGCAACGCGCGTTCGTCGCCGCGGCTCCCGACGGGTCCGTGACGCTGCTGGAGAACACCCGCTTCGACGCCCGCGAAACGAAGAACGATGCGGACCTCGCGCGGATCTTCGCGGAGTACGCCAGCGTCTACGTCGACGACGCGTTCGGGGCGGCGCACCGGGCGCACGCCTCGACGCACGGCGTGGCGCAGCTCCTACCGGGCGCCGTCGGGCGTCTCGTGGAACGCGAACTGGCGGTCCTGAGCCGCCTGACCGACGCGCCGGACACGCCGTTCTCGGTGATCCTGGGGGGCGCCAAGGTCAGCGACAAGATCGGCGTCATCGAACGCCTCCTGCCGCGCGTCGACCGGTTGTTCGTCGGTGGCGCGATGGCGTACACCTTCCTCGCCGCCCGCGGCGGGGAGGTCGGCGACAGCCTCGTCGAGGTGGACGCGTTCGACGTCGCCCGCGACCTGCTGGCCCGCGCCGAGACGCAGGGCACGACCCTGCACCTGCCCGTCGATTCGCGCTGCGCCGCCGACGTCGCGCCCGACGTCGACGTCTCCGTGCATCCCTCCGATCGGATCCCCGCCGGCCTCAAGGGCCTCGACGCAGGCCCCGACGCGATCCGCGCGTGGCGCGACGCGCTCGCCGGCAGCCGCACGGTGTTCTGGAACGGGCCGCTGGGCGTGTTCGAGGTCCCGCCGTTCGACACCGCGACGCGCGAGATCGCGCAGGTCGTCGCCGACCTCGACGCCTTCACCGTCGTCGGGGGCGGCGACTCGGTCGCCGCCGTGAACGCCGTCGGCGTGGCGAACGCCATCGATCACGTCAGCACCGGCGGCGGCGCGTCGCTGCAGTTCCTCGAGGGGGAGCCGCTGCCCGGCGTCGAGGTGCTGCGGCGCCCCTGACCGGCGGTCAGTCGCCCGCCAGGGCGGCCAGCAACAGGGGCGCGAAGGCGTGGGCGTCGGCGACGACGCCCACGTCGCAGTGCGCGAAGATCGGGGCGTCGGGATCGTGGTCGATCGCCACCACCGTCCGGCTCCGGTTCATGCCGGAGAGGTGCTGCACGGCGCCGGACACCCCGAGCGACAGGTAGACGTCGGGGGCGACCGTCTTCCCCGTCTGGCCGATCTGTTCGGCGTAGGGACGCCAGCCGGCGTCCACCGCGGCGCGGGTCGCGCCGACCGCCCCCTGGAGGGCGTCGGCGAGCGGAACGACGAACGCGTCGAACGCCTCCGGTCCCCCGAGACCCCGGCCGCCGGTCACGACGACGGGGGCCTCCTCCAGCGCCGCGCGGTCGCCCGCCTCCCCGTCGGTGCGCTCCACGGTGACGCCGGCGTCGGCGGGGTCGCCGGGCACCGCCAGGTCCTCGACGCCGCCGGGCGTGGCGGCCGGCTCGGCCGGCGCGAAGCCGCCGACCTTCGTGGTCACGACGACCGGGTGGGCGG
>JAVLCF010000014.1 GCA_031581195.1 Trueperaceae bacterium
ATACCGAGGGCGCCTGGTTCGACGCCGAACGCCGCGTCGCGGCCCGCTACGGCGTGACGCTGCCCGAGGCGGCCCGCACCGACCTGCACGGCCTCGACGTCCACGCACTGCTGGACGCCCTCCGGGGCCGCTACGGCGTCCCGGCCGCCCGCGACGACCTCGCCACCGAGATCGAGGCCGCCGTCGCGGACGCCCTCACGCGGACCCCCGCCCGGCCCGGCGCCGCCGCGCTCGTCGCCCACCTCGCCGAACGCGACCACCCGCGCGCCGTCGTCTCGAACGCGCCCCACGCCGCCATCCGCGCCACGCTCGCCCCCCACGCGTTCGGCGCGGCGCTCCCCGTGCGGATCTCCGCCGGCGACGTCCCGCGCGGGAAACCGGCGCCGGACCCCTACCTCGCCGCCGTCGCCCGGTTGGGCGTCGCGCCGGACCGGACGCTGGCGGTGGAGGACAGCCTGCCCGGCGCGCGCGCCGCGGTCGCGGCGGGCGCCACCTGCGTCCTCCTCACGCACGGCGAGCTCGATCCCGCCGCCGCGCGACGCGTCACGCCGCACGTGGTGGCGTCGTTCGCCGCGTGGCGGCCGGACCTCGTGCGAGACTCGGGGGTCGCGCACCCCGGCGCCGCCCCGTCCGGCGCCCCGAAGGAGGCCCCATGACCCCCACCCCGCCGGACCCGACGCACCTCCCCGGCGCGCCCGCCCTGCCCGAGCCGGCCCTGCACGTCGGCGGCGCCCGCCGGCCCGCCGCGAACGGTGCGACGCGCGCAGTGCACGACCCCGCCACCGGACGCCGGCTGATGGAGGCCCCCGAAGCGGAGGCGACCGACGCCGCCGACGCGATCGCCGCCGCCCGCGCCGCATTCGATCACGGGCCGTGGCCACACGCGCCGGTGCAGGAACGCGCCCGCCTCCTGGAGCGCGTCGCCGACGCCATCGAACGCGAACGCGACGACCTGGCGTGGCTCGAGACGCTCGATACCGGCAAGACCCTGAGCGAGAGTCGCGACGACATGGACCAGATCGCGCAGGTGTTCCGCTACTACGCGGCGGAGGCCCGCACGAGGCGGGGCGACGTCAACCCCGTCCCCAGCGGCGCGGTGAGCCTCACCGTCCACGACCCGGTCGGCGTCGTCGCCATGATCACGCCGTGGAACTACCCGCTGCTGCAGGCCTCGTGGAAGATCGCGCCGGCGCTGGCGGCGGGCTGCACGTTCGTGCTGAAACCCAGCGAACTCACGCCCCTCACCAGCCTCCGCATCACCGAGATGCTGCAGGAGGCCGGCCTCCCGGACGGCGTCGCGAACCTCGTGACGGGGGCGGGCGCGACCGTCGGGGCGGCCCTCACGGAGGACCCCCGCGTCGACCTGGTGTCGTTCACCGGCGGCATCGTGACGGGCCGCGCGATCGCGGCGGCCGCCGCCCGGAACGTCACCCGCGTCGCGCTCGAGTTGGGCGGCAAGAACCCGAACGTCGTGCTCGACGACGCCGACCTCGACCTCGCCGCCGACCACGCCCTCAACGCCGTGTTCTTCCACGCCGGGCAGGTGTGCTCCGCCGGCTCGCGGCTCCTGGTGCACGAGGCGGTCCACGACGCCCTCGTCGAGCGGATCCTGGACCGCGCGAAGCGCATTCGTCTCGGGTTCGGCTGGGAGGACGGCACCGAAATGGGGCCGGTCATCTCGCCCGAGCACCTCGCGAAGGTCGAGGGCTACGTCCGCCTGGCCCTCGAGGAGGGCGCGACCCTACGGCTCGGTGGGGGACGCCCCCCCGACGCACGGTTCGCCGGGGGGACCTTCCTGGAGCCGACGGTCCTGACCGGACTGCCGCACGACGGACGCGTCGCGTCGGAGGAGATCTTCGGGCCGGTCCTGACGGTGGAGACGTTCCGTGACGACGACGAGGCGTACGCCGTCGCCTCCAGCACCCGCAGCGGGCTTGCGGCCGGCGTGTTCTCCCGCGACGCGGCGCGCGCCATGCGGCTCGCGAAACGCCTTCGCTTCGGCACGGTCTGGATCAACGACTTCCACCCCTACTACCCCGAAGCGCCATGGGGCGGCTTCGGGGAGAGCGGCGTCGGGCGCGAACTGGGTCGCGAGGGCCTCGCGGAGTACCAGGAGCCGAAGCACCTCTACTGGACCCTCGAGCCGGCCGGCGCCGACTGGTTCGGCGGCGACGAGCGCTGACGCCCGCCCGGGGTGCGCCCACCGTCAGGCGGGCGCCTCCAACGCCGGGAGCGGCGCGACCGGTTCGGCGTCGGCGGGGGTGGGGACGTGCCGCACCGCCCGGAGCGCCAGCAGGAGGGCGGGCACCAGCGCGGCGTAGGCGACCGCCATCGCGGCGGTGACGCCGAACGCCTGCTGCAGGACGCCGACCCCGAGGTAGGCGATGCCGGCCAAGCCCCACGTGACGCCGACCTGCATGCCGGTCGCCGCCCCGAGCCGGTCCGGCGCTTCGTCCTGCGCCTGCGCGATCAGGAGGGGGATCACCGAACTGGTGAACGCGCCGGCGAACGCCGCGGCGACGAGGAACGCCGCGGTGGTCGGCGGCAGGATCAGCGTCGCGGTCAGGAACGGGCCGGCCGCCACGAAGCTGCCCGCGACCACCCACCGGCGGGGCCAGCGGGCGTCGATCAGGCCGATCCCCATCGAGCCGGCCGCCGCCGCCAACTGGTAGGCGGCGAGGCCCGCCGCCAACCACGGCGACGTCGTCTCGAGGCCCCACCGACCGGTCATCAGGAGCGGAAGCGACGAGAGGAACGTGAGGTCGGCGGTGGCTTGCAGCGTCCCGATGGTCAGGAGCGCCCCCGACCGACCCCGCAGGAGCGTCGTGTCGATGCTCGGGGGGCGCCCCCACCCGCGGGTCCCGCGGACGCCGCGCGGAGGGCGCGGGGCGGGCGGTTGGTGCGGGACGAACGCCAGGAACCCGAGGGCGGCGAGGACGCCGCCCCACGCGAGGACGAGGACGCCTTCGGGGCCCGCAACCTCGAGCAACGCCAACGCCGCGACGGGGAAGAGCGCCACGCCGATCGGTCCCCCCGCCCCGTAGATCCCGAGGGCGGTGGCGCCGCCCCCGGTCGACCGGACGAGCGCGGCGGCGGCGGGGTGGAACAGGGCGGAGCCGAACCCGCCCGCCACGAGGACCGCGACGAGGAGGAACGGGTGCTCGATGCTGGGCACGAGCGAGATCATGACCGCGACCGTCAGCACCCCGACCGCGGCGCTGCGGCGGCGGCCCCACCGGTCGACGAGCGTCCCGCTGACGCCCTGCGCGACGTTCGACGCGATCGCGACGAGCGTCACGAGGCTCGCGAGGGTCGCCTCGCCCCACCCGAAGCGCAGTTGGATGCCGGGCAGGAACACCGGGAGGCCGTACACGAACGCGTCGTTCACGACGTGCGCGAGGGCGGCGAACGCCACGAGGCGACCGCCGCCGAGCACGAGCGCGTGCCGGCGGCGCAGCAACGCGGCGCGCATCACCGGCTCCGGTCGAGGGGGGACGGCGCCGCCCACGGGGCGGGCGCCGGGAGGGACACGAAGGGGGGCGTCGCGAGGGGCCCGACGGGGACCCACGGCGACGGCTCGACGCACGAGGGGGACGCGCCGCGGAGGCGGCGAACACCCGAACACTGGTTCATGCGCAGGCTCGACTTTACGGAGACGAAAGGGTGGAGGGTCGTGGCGCGCACCCCCGCGTCCGGGGGCCCGATCCGGCGGCCGGCGCGAAATCTACCCACGGGCCCGTCACGGGGTCAACCCCCCGCCCGGCCCGCGCCGTCACGCCCGTCGGGGACGCGGCGCACCTGCGGTCGCGGCGCCGCCGCTGGTAGCCTCGGGGGGTGACGACCGACGGGCGGGAGACCTTCGACGTCCTCGATGCGGCCGGCCGCCCGACCGGGGCGACCGCAGCGCGTGACGACGTCCACCGCGACGGCATGTGGCACGCGGCGCTCCACGTCTGGATCGTGGACGGCGACGACCGCGTGTGGCTGCAACGCCGCAGCGCGGCGAAGGACCTCGCGCCCGGCAAGGTCGACGTCGCGGTCGGGGGGCACCTCGCGGCGGGCGAGGCGTGGGTCGAGGCGCTGCGTGAGGCGGACGAGGAGCTGGGGCTCGTGCTGGAGCCCCCCGACGTCGAGGTGCTCGGCACCGTCCGTAGCGAACGGCGGTACCCGGACGCCACCGACCGCGAGGTGCAGACCGTGGCGGTGCACCGGACCGACCGGACGTTGGCGGACGTGCGGCTCGCACCGGACGAGGTGACGGCGGTCTACGCGGTGTCGTTCGCGCGGCTGCTCGCCTGGTGGCGCGACGACGTGCCGGCGGCGGCGGAGGGGCGCGACGCGCAGGGCCGGCCCGCAGGCGCCCTGCTGCACGCCGCCGACCGCATCGAGGAGGGGCGCGTCGGCACGCTCGAGGAGCTGGCCTGGCTCGAGGCCTGGTGGCGGGCCTGAGGGGCGCGCCACCCCACGCGAACGGCGCGCCCGAGGGCGCGCCGTCGCTCGCGTCGAGGACCTGGCGTCAGTTCTCGACGACGGTCGGGACGATCAACGGCGTGCGGCCCGTCGCTTTGCGGAGGTAGCGGCGGACGGGGTAGAAGATGTCGTCGCGGACGTCGGAGAGGCGCCGCTTCTCGCGTTTGCCCTTCGCGAGCGCCTCGACCGTGAGGCGGGTCACCTCCTTCTTCATCGCGTCGTCCGCGCCGGCGACGCCGCGCACGATGACCTCCGCCGACGGTTTCTTGCCCATCAGGCCCATGATCACGACCACCCCCTCGCTCGACAGCGTCTGGCGGTCGCGGATGATCGGCTCCTGGATCTCGTCGGTGCTGCGCCCCATCGAGTCGATGTAGACGACGCCCCCCTCGATCTCGCCGGTGACCTTCAGGTCGTCCTCGCTCAGCTCCAGGATCGAACCGTTCGTGGGGATGACGGTCTTCTTCGGGGGGCGCGGCATCGACTCCGCCAACCACGCGTGGTTCACCTGGTGGCGGGGCTCCCCGTGCCACGGAATGAAGTACTTCGGGCGCGCCAAATCGAGGATGAGTTTGAGTTCCTCTTGGCTGCCGTGCCCGGAGGCGTGCACCTTGTACTTGGGGGGGTAGAGGACCTTCACGCCCCGCTCGTACAGCTGGTTGATGACGCGGTTGACGGCCTCTTCGTTCCCCGGAATCGGGTTGCTGGACATGATGATCGTGTCGTCGTTCTGCAGCTCCACCTTGCGGTGCGTCCCGGCCGCGAGGCGCGACAACGCCGCCATCGGTTGGCCTTGGCTGCCCGTCGTGATGATCACCAGGCGGTCGCTCTTCATCTCCGCCACCTGATCCATGCTGAGGATCGGTTGCTTGCTCTCGAGGTAGCCGAGCTCCTGCGCGATGCGGGTGGCCTTCACCATGCTGCGGCCCTCGACCGCGACGCGGCGCCCGTGCGCTTCCGCGACCCGCACGAAGTTCTGGATGCGGTGCACGTGGCTCGAGAACGTCGTGACGATCACGCGGCCGGGGGCCTTCCCGACGAGGTCGTCGACCGCCATCATGACGTCGCGTTCCGACGGCGTGAAGCCGGGCCGCTCCCCGTTCGTGGAGTCCGACAGCAGCAGCAGGACGCCCTCCGCGCCGGCCGCCGCGATCTTCGCGAGGTGGCTGGTCTTGCCGTCGGCGGGGTGGTAATCGAGCTTGAAGTCGCCGCTGTGCACGATCCGCCCGATGGGCGTGTGAATGATCAACCCGCTGTTGTCGGGGATCGAGTGCGTCATGCGGAAGAAGTCGACGGTGAAGTGGTCGCTGACCTTGATGCGGTCGTCGGGCGTGATCTCGCGCAGGTCGACGTCGCCCTCGGTCAACTTGAACTCGTCGAACTTCCCGCGCAGCAGCCCCAACGTCAACTTCGCGCCGTACATCGGGATCTTCCGGGGGAGCTGCTTGAGGATGTAGGGGAGCCCCCCGATGTGGTCCTCGTGACCGTGCGTGAGGACCCAGCCCTTGACGCGGTCGATGTTCTCGATCAACCAATCGACCTTCGGGACCAACAGGTCGACGCCCAGCATGTCGGCGTCGGGGAACGCCAGGCCGCCGTCGACCATCAGGATGTCGCCGCCGTATTCGAAGGCGAACATGTTCTTGCCGATCTCGCCCATCCCGCCGAACGGAATGATGCGGATGGCGTCGGACGGACCGGCGTTCTTGGAGCGGCCGCCGCCCCCGCCGCGGCGACGACCGCCGCGGCGACTGCCGCCACTGCGTTTTCTCGGTGCGTTCGGTTTCGTTTCGCTCATGTCTCCTCGTTCGTGCGCCCGCGGCCTCGGACCTCACGGTCGGGCCTGCGTGGCGCGACGGGGCGGCGGGCGCCGCCCCGTGCGGTCAGTCGCGGCGCGGTCCGCGCCCCTCGCGACGTGGGCCGCCCCCCCCGCCGCGCTTCGGGGCGCGGGGGGCGACGATGCCTTCGAGTTCGGGGCGGACCAGGTCGATCTTGCCGCGGTCGTCGATCGCGTTGATCTTCACCTGGATCGCGTCGCCTTCGCTCAGGTGGTCGGACACGGTCTCGACGCGGCCTTCGGCGACCTGGCTGATGTGCAGCAGCCCGTCGGTGCCGGGGAACAGGTTCACGAACGCCCCGAAATCGACGATCTTGACGACCTTGCCCGCGTAGGTCTTGCCGACCTCCGGCGTTTCGGTCAACGCCTCGATCCGGCGTTTCACCTCGTCGGCGACGCTGCCCTCGTCGGTGTAGATCCGTACGAGGCCCTCCTCCTCGATCTCGACCTTCGCGCCGAGCGCCTCGAGTTCCCGGATCTGTTTCCCGCCGGGCCCGATGACGGTCCCGATCTTGTCGCTCGGGATCTGCACCGTCTCGATGCGCGGCGCGCGGGCCGCGAGTTCGCTGCGGGGGGCGGGCAGCGCTTCGCGCATGAGGCCCAGGATGTGCAGCCGTCCGTCGCGCGCCCGGTCGAGGGCGGCGGTCATGACGTCCGCATCGATGCCGGCGATCTTGATGTCCATCTGCAGCGCGGTGACGCCCCGTTCGGTGCCGGTCACCTTGAAGTCCATGTCCCCGAGGGCGTCCTCGCTACCGAGGATGTCGCTGAGGACCTCGTAGCGCTCCCCCTCCTTGACGAGGCCCATCGCGATGCCCGCGACCGGTGCGCGCAGCGGCACGCCGGCGTCCATCAGCGACAGCGTCGTGGCGCAGACCGTCGCCATCGAGGAGGAACCGTTCGATTCGAGCGTCTCGCCGACGCAGCGGATCACGTACGGGAAGTCGTCGCTGCTGGGGACCTGCCGCACGAGGGCGCGCCGCGCCAGGTTGCCGTGCCCCTGCTCACGGCGGGACGTCCCGAACATCCGCTTGACCTCGCCCGTCGAGTAGGGCGGGAAGTTGTAGTGCAGCATGAACTCCTCGGTCGACTCGAGGCCGAGGTCGTCCACCAGACGGTTGTCGCGGCCGGTGCCGAGCGTCGTGGTGGCGAGCACCTGCGTCTCGCCGCGCGTGAACACCGCGGACCCGTGCGCCATGGGCAGCACGCCGGTCTCGATCCAGATCGGCCGGATCGCGTCGGGCGCTCGACCGTCGGTCCGCACCCGCTCGTCGAGGACCATCTCGCGCATCACCGCCGCTTCGGCCTTCCCGAAGGCGTCCTTCAACGTCGCGCGGCGCGCGTCGGCGGCGTCCCCCTCGAGGTCGCCGACGAGGTCGTCGATCACCCGGTCGCGCAGCGCCTTCGTCGCGTCGGCGCGTTCGTGCTTGCCGGGGGTGCGCAGGACGTCGGCGAGGCCGGCGGCCTTCGCCGCTTCGGTGACCGCCGCGACGTCCGCCTCCGGGACCGGCGTCGTGCCCTGGTACGCCTTCGTGGGTTGGCCGATCTCGTCGCGCATGCGTTGGATCGTGGCGATGACGGGGGCGAGCGCCTCTTGCGCGAACTGAATCGCGCCGACCATCGTGGACTCCGGCAGTTCGTTCGCCGACGCCTCGACCATCAACACCGCATCCTCGCTGGCGGCGACCGTCAACGCCAGGTCCCCCTCGGCGAGCTGCTGCAGGGTGGGGGCGATGACGTACGCGCCGTCGACGTACCCGACGTGATGGCAGGCGGTCGGACCGTTCCAGGGGATGTCGCTGATCGCGAGGGCGGCCGACGCGCCGATCGCCCCGAGCGGGGCGGGGTCGTGCTCCTGATCGGCGGAGAGGACGGTGATGATCACCTGCGTTTCGTTGCGCAGGTCCTTCGGGAACAGCGGACGGATCTGCCGGTCGGTGATGCGGGCGTTGAGGGTGGCCTGCGCCCCGGGACGCCCCTCGCGCCGCAGGAACGAGCCGGGGATCTTGCCGATCGCGTAGTGTTTCTCCTCGTAATCCACGGTGAGGGGCAGGAACGGGATCGGTTTCGCCTCGTCCTGCATCTGCGCGGTGACGAGGACGACCGTGTCGCCGTAGCGGACGGTGACGCTGCCCGACGCCTGTTTGGCGTACTTGCCGGTCTCGAGGATCAGGTCGCGTCCCCCCAGTTGGGTGACGTAGCGGCGGCCTTCGGGAATGTTCACGAGCTCTCCTTCGTCGTGCGTGCGTCGACCTGCCGCCCCCTGGCGACGGGCCGGACCCGGGGTGGGTCAAGGGAACCGTCCCCCCGGCGGGCCGGGGGGACGGCGAAGGGGACGCCGGCGCGGGGCCGGGACGTCCCGACGTTCCGGGGCGTCGCGCCGAGCGGCGAACCGGGCGGGAGGGTCGCGCGCTCGGGCGTCACGTCAGCGGCGTAGACCGAGTTCGCCGATCAGCGCCTTGTAGCCGTCGAAGTCGGTCTTCTCGAGGTAGCCGAGCAGGCGCTTGCGCTTGCCGACCATCACGAGGAGGCCGCGTCGGCCGTGGTGGTCCTTCTTGTTCGTCTTCAGGTGCGCGGCGAGGTCGTCGATGCGTGCGGTGAGCAACGCGATCTGCACGCGGGTGGATCCCGTGTCCGTCGCGTCGCGACCGAACCGTTCCACGATCTCGCGCTTCTTCTGAGCGTCGATGGCCATGAGGGACTCCCTTCAAATTGCGGCGACGGGATCGGATGCGGACAGAGAACGATCGCGATCGCGCCAACCGGCCGCTATGCTAGCACGATGCACGGCCGGCGTCGCCCCCCGCCTCCCGACGCCTCCGACGCGCCCCCGGCCGACCTCCGCGCGTGGCTCGAGGCCGCCCTCGGGCGACGGGTCGTGGCGTGGACCCCGCTCCCCTCGCCCCGCGCCGCCCCCGGGGCGGCCGCCGTCCACCGGCTCGACGGGCGGTCGGGCCCGCTGGCGGTCCTCAAGCGGCACGCCGACCTCGCCAAGCACCGCCGCGAGGTGGCCACGCACCGCGCCCTCGACGCGGTCGCCGCGTCCCGGCCGGCGGCTCGGGCGGCTCCCACCCTGCTCGCGGCGGCGGAGGCGCCGTCCCCCCGGCTGGTGACCGGCTTCGTGCCGGGCGACCCCGCGCCGCAGCCCCCGGACGTCCCACCCACCGCCGTTCTCGAGGGCGTCGGGGCGTTCCTGGCCGCCCTGCACCACGCGCCGGTCGCGGGGCACGACCCGCTTCCCGTCGAGGCGGCGCTGCGCCGGCGCGCGGACGCGGCCCTGCGCGGCGCCCCCGACGGGGGGGAGGCGGCCCGCACCCGGGGGGCGTTGGCGGCGGCCCGGGCGTCGCTGGTCGGTCGGGTGCGGCACCTCGCGCACCGCGACGCCGGCCCGCACAACTGGCGGGTGGTGGGGGGCGGGCGCGTCGCCGTCCTCGATTTCGAGCACGCGCGCGCCGACCTCCCCGACGTCGATCTCGCTCGCCTCGTCGTCACCTTCCACGCCGCGCCCGACGCCGCGCGGACGGTCCTCGCGGCGTACGCCGCGGCGGGCGGCCCCGCCCCCCTCGACGCGGCGGTCCTGCTGGCGTGCGCGCGGCTCGACGCCACCGCGGCGCGCGCGTGGGCCGCCGGGCGGACGGGGCCGGCGGCGCGGGCGGCCCGAGCGGAGGCGGACGCCGCGCTGGCGCGCCTCCGCACCCCCGCCGACGTGCCGCTACCCTGACGGTCGGCGTCAGGGGTGCGTTTCGAACCAGGCGACGATCTCCTCGAGGCGTCGCACCCGCCGGTCGGGTCGGCCCGACCGCGACAGTTCGTGGCCCTCCTCGGGGAACCGCACGAACTTGACGTCGGCCTTCCCGATCCGCTTCAGCGCCACGAACCACTGTTCGGCCTGCTCGACGGGGCAGCGGTGGTCGGCGTCGGCGTGCAGGATCAGGATCGGGGTCGTGACGTTCGCGACCCACCGCAGCGGGCTTTGCCGCCACAACACCTCCGGGTCGTTCCACGGGGTGCCGCGGACCTCCTGCTCCGCGAAGCGGTAGCCGATGTCGCTCGTGCCGTAGAACGACGCCCAGTGGGCGATGCTGCGTTGCGTGACGGCGCTGGCGAAGCGGTCGGTGCGCCCCACCAACCAGTTCGTCATGAAGCCGCCGTACGACCCACCCGTCAGGTGCACGGGGGGCGCGTCGACCGGCGACGTGGCCTGCGCGGCGTCGGCGACGGCGAGGACGTCGTCGGCGTCGACGGTGCCGTACCCGCCGATCATCGCCGTCGCCCACGCTTCGCCGTAGCTGCTGCTGCCGCGGGGGTTGGCGAAGGCGACGGCGTACCCCCGGGCGGTCAGCAGGTGGTGTTCGAAGGCGAACCCGAACCCGGCGTTCGTGTGCGGTCCGCCGTGCACCTGCAGCACGATCGCGCCGTCGCGGCGGCGGCGGTGGGGGCGAAGCCGCCACCACGGGACCGGCCCCCCGCCACTGGGCGCCTCGAGGGGGCCGTCGGCGTCGCGCAGGTCGAACCGCGCGACGAACGCGGCGTTCGGGTCGTACCGCACGGTGGCGCTCCGGTCGGGGTCGAGGCGCACGAGGTGCCCCGGGCGGGCCGGCGTCTCCTGCAGTGCGAGGGTCGTGCCCGACGCGTGCGCGAAGGCGGTCGTGACCCGGCCCGGCGGTTGCAGGTCCTCGACGTCCCCGTCGGGCCCGACGCGGGCCGGGACGGCCGACCCGGCGCGGTTGTGGATCACGACGATCCCGCCGGGCGTGAAGACGGGGCGCGCCTCGTACGCGCCGTACCGCGCGTCGCCCCCGACCGACGGCGCGGCGTCGACGTCGGGGTCGGTCACGAGCGTCGGGCCGTCGTGCGCCGGCGACCAGGTCCACAGGCCCACGGGCGCCGCGAGGTCGTCGGGGTCGCTCGGGGCGAGCCACGCGAGGGCGTCGTTCGGTCCGACGCTCAGGGCGCGTGCCTGCAGGAGGCCCGCCGCGACCCGCGCGGGGGCGCCGTGCGGGACGCCGTCCGCGCCGACGTCGAGGCGCCAGAGGCTGGTGCGGAAGGCGTCGCCCTCGGCGACGTCGGCGGGGCCGAACACCCAAAGCGTCCCGCCGTCGGGTGCGAACCGGGCGTCGCTCACGCCGTCCGCGGGCCCGTCGAGGGGGTGCACGTCGGTGCGGTCGGGGCGCCCCCACGCGAGACCGGTCCGGCCCTCGGGCCGGACGCCGGGGGCGGGGCGGCCGTCCTCCTTGGCGTGCAGCCGCTCGACGGTGCGTGCGACGACGTCGCCTTCGCCGCCCTCGGGCGCGACGTCGCGCCCGAGGGCGACGAACGTCGCGCCGCTCGGGTGCCACGCGACGTCGCTCGCGCCGCCCGCGAAGGCGGTGCGGGTCACGGGCGCGCCGCCGCGCTCGCGGTCGAGGATGCGGACCTGCGTCGTGCGGCGGGACGCGTCGTCGGCCGCCGGGTCGGGGACGTCGGCGAGGAACGCCAACCACCGCCCGTCGGGCGACGGGCGGGGCCGGCGGGCGTCGCTGCGGCCGTCGTCGCTCGCGGCGCCGCCCGCCACGAGGCGGGCGGGTGCGTCGCCGTCCTCCTGGGCGTCGGGGCCGGCGACGTCGACCTCGACGACCTCCGAGCGGTAGCCGGGCGTCCCGTCGGGCGCGTCGTGGATGCGGGTGCGGACCAGGAAGACGCTCGCGCCGTCCGGCGCGAGCTGCGGGTCGGAGAGGAACGTCAGGTCGCGGAGGTGGTACGCCTCGAGGCGTTCGGATGGGGACGGCATGGGACCTCCTCGGGGGTCAGGCGCGCCCTCGCCGAGCGGCGTACAGCAGCACGCCGGCGGCGACGGACGCGTTCAGGGTGTCGATGCGACCGTACGTCGGGATGGCGACCGTCGCGTCGCACGCCTCCCGCACGACGCGGCGGAGGCCGCGCCCCTCCGCGCCGATGACGAGGGCGACGTCCCGCCGCCAGTCGAGCCGGTCGGGGGCCTCCGCCGCGTGGTGGTCGGCGCCGTAGATCCACGTCCCGCGCTTCTTGAGGTCCCGGATGAGGTTCCCGAGGTTCGCGACCTGCACGAGCGGCAGGAGGCTGGCGGCGCCCGCCGCGGTCTTCGCGACGACCGCGGAGAGCGGTGCGCTGCGCCGCGCTTCGGTGACGACGCCGTGCGCGCCGAGCACCTCGGCGCTGCGGATGATCGCGCCGTAGTTGCGGGGGTCCTGCACGTGATCGAGCAGCACCAGCAACAGCGGTTCGTCCGCCGCCTCGGCGCGCGCGAACGCGGCGTCGAGCGGTTGGTGGTCGAGCTCGGGGAGTTCCGCGGCGACGCCCTGGTGCGCGGTCGTCCCGAGTGCCGCGTCCAGGTCGATGCGGGGGACACGGTCGATGGGGATGCCGGCCCGGCGGGCGGCCTTCTCGAGCGGCGCGACGCGGCCGCGCTGGACGCCCTCGGCCAGCAGGAGCCGTTCGACCTGGCCCTGCTCGAGCGCTTCGGCGACGGGGTTGCGTCCGTAGATCCACACGTCAGGCCTCCCGCACGTCGCCGGCCGGGAGGCCGCGGGCCCGCAGGGCGTGGCGGGCGGCGTCGGCGTCGGCGGCGAGTTGGGCCTTCAGGGCGTCGAGGCCGTCGAAGCGGCGTTGGCCCCGCAGGTGGGCGTGCACGAACACCGCGAGGTCCGCGCCGTACAGGTCGAGGTCGACGTCGAACAGGTGCACCTCGAGGGTGGCGCGCGCGTCCCCGACCGTGGGGCGCGGCCCGGCGTTCGCCATGCCTCCGAACGTGCCGGCGGGCGTCTCCACGGTGACGGCGAACACGCCGAGCGGGAGGGCCTTCCCGTCGGGCACCGCGACGTTCGCGGTCGGCACGCCGATCGTACGGCCGCGCGCGTCGCCCGGCACGACCGTCCCCATCACGAGGTACGGCCCGCCGAGCAGCGCCTGCGCGGTGGCGAGGTCGCCGCGCTCGAGGGCGGCGCGGATGCGGCTGCTGCTGATCACGCCGTCGTCGTCGTGCACGAGGCGCACGACCTCGAGGCGGTCGGGGACGTGCTGGAGCTCCTCGAGGCCGCCGGCGCGGTCGCGACCGAAGCGGAAGTCCTCCCCGACGATCAACGTCGCGGGCGCCAGCGTCCGGAGCGCCTCGAGGAACGCCTCGGGGGGGGTGGCGGCGTACGCGGCGTCGAACGGTTGCACGACGATCTCGTCGGGGGCGTAGGCGGCGAGGAGCCGGTGTTTCTCGCGCTCGCCGGCGAGGTAGGGCGCGCCGGTGAACACGACCTTCGCGGGGGGGAAGAACGTCACGACCAGCGATGGGCGGCCCGCCGTGCGGGCGTCGTCCCGCATGCGCTGCAGGAGGGCGTGATGGCCGCGGTGGACGCCGTCGAAGTTGCCAATCGCCACGACCGCGCCGCGCGCGCGGACGTCGTGCAGCGACCGCCGCAGCGGTGGCGGACCGGGCGGCGGGCCGTTCACGGGGCGTCGCCGCGCCGCGCGAGGGTGCGTTGCAGGCCGAGCAGCGTCACGCCGCTCGTCGCGAGGCGGCCGTCCGCGACGGCGTCCCACGCCGCGCGCGGGTCGCGCCACGCGATGCGCAGGTCCTCGCCCTCGTCGGGTACGCCGTCGCAGGGCACGACGTCGGTCGCTTCGAACAGGTGCACCACCTCGTCGGTGAAGCCGGGGGAGACGTACAGGCGCGTGACGTACGCCAGGGTGCCGCAGCGTTGCGTCTCCTCGGCCAGTTCGCGGGCGGCGGCGTCGGTGGGCGTTTCGCCGGGGTCGATCAATCCCGCCGGCAGCTCCCACGTGCGCGCGTCGATGGCGGGCCGCACCTGCTCGACGCCGAGCACGAAGCCGTCGCTGGGGCGTTCGACGAGCACGGCGACCGCCGGCGCGTGGCGGGCGACCTCGTACCCGTTCGCGAGGACCTCCATCGCCACGATCCGGCCGCGCCACACGGTGGTGGCGCCCGCGGTCGTCGGTTCGGCGTCCGGGGTCGGCACGGTGCGCGTCGCGCGGGGCGTCAGGCGTCCCCGTCGGGCTGGTAGCGCAGGAACGCCGGGATGTCGTAGTTGCCGGGATCGACGCCGCTGCGCATGGCGTCCCCGCGGAGGTCCGAGGGGCGCAGCACGCGCGTCGATCGGGGTTCGTCGAACCCGGCGGCGATGACGGTGACGCGGACCTCGTCGGCGGCGTCCTCGTCGTGCGTGATGCCGAACAGGACGTTGACGTCCTCGACGTCCGTCGCTTCGCTGATCCGCTCGACGATCTCCTGCGCGTCGAACAACGTCAGTTCGTCGGAGCCGGTGACGTTGATCAACAGGCTGCGGGCGCCTTCCACGCCGCGCGACAGCAGCGGCGACTGCGTCGCCGACGTCGCGGCCTCCTCCGCGATGCGTTCGCCGCGGCCCGCACCGATCCCCATCAAGACGGTGCCGGCGCCCTCCAGGAGGGTCTTGACGTCGGCGAAGTCGACGTTGATCATGCCGGGCACGTTGATGACGTCGCTGATGCCGCGCACCCCGTGGTAGAGGATGCGGTCGGCGACCCGGAACGCGTCGGAGAGCTTCGTCTTGCGGTCCAGGGCGGACAACAGGCGTTCGTTCTCCACCACGATCAACGCGTCGACGTGCCGCTCGAGCTTCGCGAGGCCCTCGTCCGCCTGCCGCCCCCGTTTGGGGCCCTCGAACTTGAAGGGGGTCGTGACGACCGCGACGGTGAGGGCCCCGACCTCGCGGGCGACCTCGGCGACGACCGGTGCGCTGCCCGTCCCGGTCCCGCCGCCCATGCCGGCGGTGAGGAACACGAGGTCGCTGCCGGCCAACACTTCGCCGATGCGGTCGCGGTCCTCGAGGGCGGCCTTCTCGCCGACCTCCGGGTTGGCGCCCGCCCCCAGCCCCTTCGTGAGGTGGTCGCCCAACTGGATGCGGGTGTCCGCCAAGCTGGTGGCCAGGACCTGCGCGTCGGTGTTCGCGGCGATGAACTCCACGCCGATCAGGCCGGTCTCGATCATGCGGTTGACGGCGTTGTTGCCGCCCCCCCCGAGGCCCATGACGCGAATCACGGCGTTGTCGTCGTATCTCATGCCTGCCTCCCGTCGCCGGCGCCCACGGCGGCCGGACGAACCATCAGAAGAAATCCTTGAGCAGCGTCCGCAAGCGCTTCCATGCGGCGGGGGCGTCGCCCGCGCCGCGGGTCGGTGCGGGCGGCGCCGCATGCCGCGTGGCGTGGCGGACCAGGCCCACGGCGGTCGCGTGGGTCGGGGCGGACACCACGTCGGTGAGGCCCGACACCCCCTGCGGCCCGGCGATGCGGACCGGGAGGCGGAGGCGTTCCGCGGCCAGCGGCTCCGCGCCGGCGAGGCGACTCCCGCCGCCGGTCAACACCACGTGCCCGGCGTTGAGTTCCAACGCCCCGAGGTGGGTCTCGACCTCGCGTTTGGCGAGGTCCAGGATCTCCATCATGCGGGGCTTGACGACCTGCGCCAACTCGAACGTGGAGAGGCTGGCGGTGTAGCCGGGGTTGGCGACCTCCAGCACGACGTCGCGGTCGGCGAGCTCCGGTTGCGCGACGCCGTGCAGGCGTTTGACGCGTTCCGCTTCGTCGGGCGGGATGCGAAGCAGCTGCGCGATGTCCTGCGTCACGTGGTCGCCGCCGACCGGCAGGACCGCGGCGTGCGCCAGGACGCCGCGCCGCACGACGGCGACGTCGGTCGTGCCGCCCCCGACGTCGATGACCAACGTCGTGACGTCCTCGTCCGCGTCGCCGAGCACCGCGAGGCTCGAGGCGAGCGACTGGACGACGAGCCCGTCGACCGCCATGCCGGCGTCCTCCACGGCGCGGCGCAGGTTCGCGAGCGGACCGCGCTGGCCGGCGACGACGTGGACGTCGACCTCGAGGCGGACGCCGCTCATGCCGACCGGGTCCTTGATGCCGTCGTTGCCGTCGACGACGTACTCCTGCGGGATGACGTGCAGCAGCTCGACGTCCTGCTCCATCGGGACGGCGCGGGCGTTGTCGATCGTGCGTTCGAGGTCGGCGCGGGTGACCTCCTGCCCCCGCCGAATGGCGGCCATCCCGTGGCTGGTGAACGACGTCAGGTGCGGACCGCCGACCCCCAACCAGACGGAGGCCACCTCGACGCCGGCGACGCGTTCCGCGGCGTCCACCGACGCGCGGATCGAGCGCACCGTCCGCTCGAGGTTCGCCACGACGCCCTTGCGCATGCCGTCGCTCGCGACGGTGCCCTCGCCGATCACGTCGAGGACGCCGTCGCCCGCGATCTCGCCGATCACCGTCGTCACCTTCGTCGTCCCGACGTCCAGACCGACGAGGATGCGTTCGTCACTCATCCGCCACGCTCACTCCCCACGGGTAGATCGCGACCCGTCCCGACCCGGCGGCCCGCACCGCCGCCCACTCGCGACGCAGGGCCTCGAGGTCCGGGGTGCGGACGTGCAGATCGGCCAGGGCGATCGTGAAGCCCATTGGCGCGTACTCTATCACCTTCGGGTCCTCGTTCCGCAGGAGCCGGAGGAGGGCGAACGCCTCCTCCCGGCGGGGGGGACCCCACCCCCGCACGACCGGCAGGTCGGCCCGCTCGAGGGCCGCGACGTCCGGCAGGACCGTGCCGTCCTCCGCCCACACGACGGCGTTCATGGCGGTGCCGTTGCGGGCGAACGGCGTGCGTTCCTCGACGGTGATGCGGACCGCGTCGGGCCAGCGACGCTCGACGTGGGCCGCCGCGATCCACGGGTCGCGCACGAGGTCGTCGACCCGCCAGGCGGTGATCCACAACAGCGGGTCGCCGTGCGCGATGCGCGCGAGCCTCGCGACGTCGGCGGGGGCGTGGTGGTCCGCCCCCACGACCTCGATGCGTTCCACGGTCGGCGTGACGCGCGTGCCTGCCAGCAGCGCCAGGAGCAGCGCGGCGGCCAGGAGGGCGCGACGCCGGGTGGGGGGCGTCAGCGCGACCAACGACGCCACTCCACCTCGAGGGGGACCGGCACGCGCCGGCGCACCTCCTCGAGGAGGGCGTCGACGTCGGCGGCGGTGGCGTGCCCCAGGTTCACGACGAAGTTCGCGTGGTCGGGGGACACCATCGCGTCCCCCACGCGGAGGCCCTTCAGGCCGGCGGCGTCGATGAGGCGTCCGGCGCTGTCGCCCGGCGGATTCGTGAAGGCGCAGCCGGCGCTCTTGGCTTTGGGTTGCCCGGCGCGGGCGGCGTCGACCGGCGCGAGGGCGGCCGCCACCCGCTCGGGCGTGGACGGCGTCAGGCGGAGGCGCGCGCGGAGCAGCACCGCGCCGCGCGGGAGGTGGGCGGTGCGGTAGCCGAACCGCAGCGCGTCGGCGGGGAGGCGCACGACCTCCCCGTCGATCATGGCGTCCACCTCCACCAGGACGTCGGCGATCTCCCCGAAGCGGGTGCCGGCGTTCATTGCGATCGCGCCCCCCACCATCGCCGGGATCCCGAGGAGGCCCTCGAGGCCGGACAGGCCCGCCTCCTTCGCGCGCCGCACGAGGCCGGGGAGGGGCGTCGCGGCCCCCACCCAGACGTCGGCGGCGTCCCCGAACGTCCGGCCGTCGTCGAAGCCGCGCCCGAGCCGCACGACGCGGCCGTCGACCCCGCCGTCGGCGACGAGGAGGTTGGAGCCCGCCCCGAGCACGCGGAACGGTTCCGTCGTCGCGTCCCGCACGCCGGCGTCGTCGTCGACGTGCCAGATCTCGGCGGGCCCGCCGACGCGGAGCGTCGTGAAGTCCGCGAGGGGGCGGACCTCGACCCGCACCGCCGGGTTCGGCGTCACGCCGCCCCCTCCTCGGCGAGGGCGGCCGCGACCCGCCAGACGTCGCCCGCGCCGAGCGTGAGGACCAGGTCACCGTCCGCCAGGTCGTGGCGGAGGTAGGCGACCGCGTCGGGCAGGTCGGCGCCCCGGGCGGGCGTCCCGGCGTCGCGGATGCGCGCGACGATCGCGTCGCGCGTCACGCCGGGGATCGTCGCTTCACCGGCGCCGTAGACGTCGAGGACGACGACCTCGTCGGCGGCGGCGGCGGCGTCGGCCAACGCCGGCCAGTGCCGCGCGGTCCGCACCCACCGGTGGGGCTGCAGGACCGCGCGGACGCGGCGCCCCGTGGCGCGCGCCGCCTGCAGCGTCGCGGCGACCTCGGTCGGGTGGTGCGCGTAGTCGTCGACGATGCGCGCACCGCGCACGTCGCCCCACCGCTGCCAGCGTCGGCCGACGCCGCGGAACGCCGCCAACGCCGCGGCGCCCACCTCGAGGGGGACGCCGGTGCGGTGGGCGGCGGCGAGGGCGGCGGCGGCGTTGAGGGCGTTGAAGCGTCCGGGGACGTGCAGCGCGACGTCGGTGGTCGCGTCGGGCCCGCGGAGGACGAAGCCGGCGGTCTCGCCGTCGAGGGCGAGGTCCGTGACGCGGTAGTCGGCGTCCGCCGCTTCGCCGTAGCGCACCGCGTCGGGGTGGCCGGCGACGACCGCGTCGAGGCCCGGCCAGTCGGCGCACCAGACCAGCGTCCGCGCCCCCCGCGCGAACCGGCGGGTGGCGGCCTCGAGGTCGGCGTAGGCGGCGTGGTATGTGCGTCGCTCGCCGTGGTCGCCGGCGACGTGGTCGTCCTCGAGGTTCGTGACGACCGCGACGGTGGCGCGCAGGTCGGCGAAGCCGGGGTCGGACTCGTCGACCTCGGCGACGAGGTGCGGGCCGTGCCCGTAGCGCATGACGCCGCCCAGCGCCGGCAGCGTCGCGCCCAGCTGGACGCTGGGGTCGCGCCCCGCATGCAGCAGGATCGTCGCCAGCATGCCGCTCGTCGTGCTCTTGCCGTGCGTCCCCGTCACCCCGAGTGCCGCGTGGGCGTCGAACAGGTCGGCGAGGACGTCCATGCGGCGCAGGATCGGGAGGCCGCGCGCCTCCGCGGCGCGCCGTTCGGGGGCGTCCGCCGCGACGGCGGCGCTCACCACCAGCGCGTCGACCGCACCGCGCGTCGCGTCCCCGTCGAGGTGGGCCGGGTCGTGCCCGGCGACCGCCGCGATGCCGTCGGCGCGCAGCGCCGTGAGCGCCTCGCCGTCCGCGAGGTCGCAGCCGGAGACGCGGTCGCCGGCGGCGTGGTGGTGGCGGGCGAGGCCGCCCATGCTGACGCCGCCGATCCCCATGAAGTGCAGGTGGCGGCTCACGGGGTGCGGGGGCGGGCGAGGGGGCGGGGGGCCGGCATGACGGGCCGCATGCTACCCCGCGTCCCGGGCGGTGTCCGCGTCGCGTGGGGGGCGCGCGAGCGAACCGGCGAGGGCGTGCAGGGCGCGCGCCGCCCCGGCGGGGCTGCGCGCCGCCTGCCGGGCGGCGGCGGAGGCGCGCGCGTCGGCGTCCAGCAGGTGCGTCCAGGCGGCGCGCAGCGCCCCGTCGTCGGTCTCCTCGACGGCGGCGCCCGCCCCGGCGTCGGCGACGGCGCGCGCGTTCGCGCGTTGGTGGTCGTCCGCGGCGGTGGGGAGGGGCACGGCGAGGACCGGGACGCCGTGGAACGCGGCTTCGGACAGCGTGGAGACGCCGGCGCGGGTGATCGCCAGGTCGGCGGCGGCCCACGCGTCGGGCGCGTCGACGAAGCCGGTGACGTGGTACCCGCCGAGGTCCGCCGTCGCGGCGCGGACGTCCGCCTCCCAACGGGGGCCGGTCGCGTGCAGCACGGTCCCCCGGTCGCTCGCGTCGAGGGTGCGCGCGACGCGGGGGACGAGGGCGTTCAGCGCGGCGCTGCCCTGCGACCCCCCCATCACGAGCGTCACGACGCCGCCCTGGGGGAGGCCGAGGCGGGCGCGGGCGTCGCCGCGGTCGGGGCGGACCTCGCGGACGGGGAAGCCGGACGGCACGACGTGCGCGGCGGGGGGGAGGTGCGCGGCGGCTTCGGGATGGACGGCGGCGACGGCGGCGGCGGGGCGCGCGAACCAGCGCGTGACCCGCCCGGGCACGGCGTTGCCCTCGTGCAGCACCAGCGGCGTGCCGGTCAGGGTCGCGGCGACGCAGCCGGGGAACGACGCGAACCCCCCGAACCCGACGACGACGTCGGGCCGGAAGGCGCGGACGGCGCGGACCGCGCCGGCGAGGCCGGCGACCGCCCGGATCGCTTCGCGGGGGTCGGGGCGCCCGCGATCCCACTTCCCGGCCGCCACGCCGTCGAAGGGGACGCCGGCCTCCGCCGCGAGGCGCGCCTCGAGGCCGCCCGCGCGACCGAGGAGGCGGACGGCGTCGCCGGCCTCGCGCGCGACGCCGGCGAGGGCGAGGGCGGGGAAGACGTGCCCGCCGGTGCCCCCCGCCGCCAGCAGCAGGTTCACGTCGGTACCCCGTCCGCGTCGGGCGTGGCCGACGCAGGAATGGCGCCGGCGCGGACCGCTTCGCGGTGGGCGGCGTGCAGGAACCCGAACGCGATCGCGACCGACACGAGGCTGTTCAGGCCGTAACTGACGAAGGGGAGGGGGATGCCGGTGACCGGCAGCAGGCCGGAGGCGACCAGCAGGTTGAGCGCCGCCTGGCCCGTCACGTACGCCGTCGCGCCGGCCGCCAACAGCGCCCCGGGGCCGGCCTGCGCGGCGGCGATGCGGAGGCCGCGGGAGGCGACCAAGAGGTACGTCGCGATCAACGTCGCCATCCCCAGCAGCCCGAGGGTACGCCCGAGGGCGACGGCGACCATGTCGGTCTCCGCCTCCGGCACGCGCACCGGGAGGCCCGGCCCGACCCCGATCCACCCGCCCGCCTGCAACGCTTCGCGCGCTCGGTACGCCTGGTAGCTGGTGCTGCGGGTCGCCTCCTGCGCCCCCCAGAGGTCCTGGAAGCCGGCGATGCGTTCGGCCAGATACGAGAACTGCGACAGGTACGGCCCGCCGATCACGACCGCGACGAGCGCTGCGGCGACGGTGATCGACAGGAGGCGCGTGAGGGTCGTGCCGGCGGCCAGCATCACGGCGAACGCGAGGGCGAACAGGAACGCCGCGGTGGAGATGTCCGGTTGCGCGACGATCGCGCCGGCGGCCAGCCCGACGACCAACATCGGGCGCCAAATCTGCCAGTCGCCCAGGTGGTTCCAGAAGAAGGCGGCGAGGTAGGCGATCACGGCGACCTTCATGAGTTCCGAGGGTTGGACCGACACGCCCCCCACCAACAGCCAGCGCCGCGCGTCGCTGCCGGCGGGGGCGACCCCCACGAGCAGGACCGCGACGAGCAGCAGCAACGTCCCGCCGTACAGCCAGGGGCTGGCGCGCACCACGCGCGCGACCGGGAGGCGCGCCACCGCGACCGTCAACGCGAGCGCCGCCCCGACGCGGAGGGCGTGCTCGCCGGCGAGGTCGGGGGCGGCCGCCGCGACGCCCAGGATGCCGAGCGCACCGAGGGCGACCTGCGCGGTCAGGAGCAGTCGGTCCACGAGGCCTCCGCGAGCAGCGCGTGGGTGGCGGCCCGGAACGCGTCGCCGCGCGCCCGGTAGTGCGGGAACTGATCGAACGACGCCGCGAGGGGGGCGAGGAGGACCGTTCCGCCCCCGCGCCCGGCGAGGTGCTCGGCGCCGACGCGGACGGCGTCCGTCATCGCCGTCGCGCCGTCCGGAGCGTCGAGGACGCGGACGTCGGCGTGCCCCTCGAAGGTGCGCGCGAACGTCGGTCCGGCCTCGCCGATCGCGAGGACCAGGTCGACCTTCGCCGCGACGAGGGGCACGAGGGGGCGGGGGTCGGCGCCCTTGTCGCGCCCCCCGACGATCCACGCGATCGGCGGCGTGGCGGCCTCCAGGGCGGCGTGGACCGCCAGTTCGCGGGTGGCGATCGCGTCGTCGACGAAGCGCACGCCGCACGCCTCGGCGATGCGTTCGTGCCGCCCGGGGAGGCCCCGGAGGTGCGGGACGTGCGCGGCGAGGGCGGCGGGGTCGGCGCCGGCGGCGTCGGCGGCGGCGAGCGCCGCGAGGGCGTTCGCGCGGGCGGGGCGTCCGGGCACCGCGAGGCGGTCGGGCCCCAGGTCGTGGGGCCCCACCCACAGGTGCGGTGCGCCGTCCGCGGCGGGGGCGAGGCGGGCGAAGGCGTCGGCGGCGCCCGCCGCGGAGACCGTGCGGACCTCCGCGCCGGCCGCCCGAACCGGGGCGGCCCAGCCGGCCTGGTAGGGGTCGTCGGCGTTGAGGATCGCGACGTCGCCCGGCCCGAGGTGCCGAAGGAGGCGGCGCTTGACGGCGTGGTACGTCGCGAGGTCCCCGTGCCGGTCGAGGTGGTCGCGCCCGAGGACCGTGACGACCGCGACGCGGGGCCGGAGGGTGGGGGAGCGCTCCAGCTGGAACGAGGAGATCTCCGTCACCAGCCAGCGGCCGGGGGTCGCGACCGCCGCGAGCGCCGGGTCGAGGTTCCCGCCGGCGACCGCGTCGACGCCGGAGGCGTGCAGGAGGGCGTCGGTCCAGCGCGTCACGGTGCCTTTGCCGGCGGTGCCGGTGATGCCGATCATCGGGGCGTCGATCGTGCGGTGGACCCATTCGATCTCGCCGATCGTCTCCACCCCCCGCGCCCGGAGGACGCGGAGGTCCGGGTGGTCCCACGGCACGCCGGGCGCCGCGATGCAGACCGCCCAGGGGCCGTCCGCGTCCGCCGCGACGTCCACCGGTTCGCCCCACCCTTCGGCGCGGGCGGCGGCGGCGTCGGGGGAGGTCGGGTCGCGGTCGGTCCAGCGCACCGTCCGGCCCTGGCGGGCGGCGAGCCGGCCGGCGGCGAGGCCGCTGCGCCCCAGCCCGTACAGCAGGATCGGCGGGGCGGCGCTCACGCGGTCCCTCGCGTGGCGACGGCGAGCGCGACGGCGACGGCGGTGACGAGCACGAAGCGCGTCACGACCTTCGGTTCCTCCCAGCCGAGGAGTTCGAAATGGTGATGCAGCGGGCTCATGCGCAGGACGCGGCGGCCGGTGAGGCGGACGGCGGCGACCTGCACGACGACCGACAGGACCTCGGCGACGGGGACGGCGGCGAGCAGCGGGAGGCGCCAGACGTCGCCGTGCACGATCGCGAGGCCGGCGAGGGCGGCCCCGAGCGCTTCGGAGCCGACGCCGCCCATGAAGAGGCGGGCCGGGTGGGCGTTGAACCACAGGAACCCCAGGAGCGCGCCGAGCAACGCCGCGGCGAACGGGTCGTGCAGGAACGCCAGCAGGACGACCGCCGTGACGCCGGCGGCGAGGCCGTCGAGGCCGTCGGTGAAGTTGAGGGCGTTGACGCTCCCGACGACGACGAAGGCGAAGCCGGCGACGTCGGCGGCGGGCACGCCGACCATCGTGTGGCCCTGCTGCACCGCCCACGCGCCGAAGGCGAGCCCGACGCCGGTCTGGGCCAGCAGGCGCCAGCGGGCCAGGACGCCGGTCGCGGCGTCCTCCCCGGGGCGGGCCTTGCGGGCGAGCGCCCCGAGGTCGTCCCACGCGCCGAGCGCGGCGGAGGCGGCGACGAGCCCCAGCAGCGCCGCGGCGGTCGCGAGGTCGCCGCCGGGGCGGTCGGGACCGAGGCCGAGGGTGGCGAGCACCCCCAGCGCGAGGGCGACGGGCAGGAAGGCGACGCCGCCCAGCGTGGGGGTGCCCTCCTTCACGAGGTGCCCTTCGGGCCCGTCGCGCCGCACGACCTTCCCCCACCCGCGCGTACGGGCGAGGGTCAGGAAGCCGCGGGTCGCGCCGGCGGCCAGCAGGGCGCCCGCCACGACCCACAGCGGGGCCGTCACGCGTCCTCGCCGAGGAGGGCGGCGACGACCCGTTCGAACCGTCCGCTGCGCGACGCCTTGACGAGCACGGTGCCCTCGCGCGGCAGCTCGCGCGCGAGGGCGAGGAGGCCGTCGAACGTCGTGCAGGTCACGCCCGGGTGGCCGGCGCGGACCGCGTCGGCGTGCGTCCCCGCGTAGAGGACGTGCTCCAGGCCGCGGGCGGCCTCCGCCATGGCGCGGTGGGCGGCGTCCGCCTCGTCCGCCAACTCCGCCATGTCGCCCAGGAGGGCGACGCGGGGTCCGGGGGCGGCGTGCAGGACCTCCAGCGCCTGCGCCATCGAGGCGGGGTTGGCGTTGTAGGTGTCGTCCAGCACCAGGCGCGCCCCGTCGCGCCGCACCTGCAGGCGGCCGTCCTCGAACCGCGCGTGGGGGAGGCGCGCGGCGGCGGCGCGCGGGTCGAGACCGAGGCGGTCCGCCACCGCGAGGACGCCGACGGCGCTTTCGGCGAGGCCGCGCCCGGGGCCGGGGAGCGCCACGCGAATCGGTGCGCCGCCGTCGGGGTCGACGGCCTCGAGGGTCGGGGCGAGGGCGGGCCCCTCCACGTGCGCGCGCCAGAGACCGACGTCGGGGGCGTCGGGCCACGGGCCGGCGTCGGCTTCGACGAGGCCGTACGGCGCGACGCGCAGCTGGAGCTCGGGGGCGAGCCGTCGCCAGGCGTCGATCGCGGCGACGCCGCGGGCCGCCCCGTGGAGGAGGCGGCCCTTCTCCCGGGCGACGGTGGCGACGTCCCCGAGCCCGTCGAGGTGCGCGGCGGCGATCGCGGTCAGGAGGCCCACGTCGGGACGCACGAGGTCGACGAGGCGGGCCATCTCGCCGACGTGGTCGATGCCCATCTCCAGCACGAGCGGCGCGCCGTCGTCCTCGCTCCAGGCGCGCACCAGGCGCCCGGCGAGGGCGTGGGGGGTGTTGAGGTTCCCTTCGCTGGCAGCGGCGCCGAGACCGGCCGTCAACAGGGCGCGGGCGGTCGTCTTGCCGGCGGACCCGGTCACGCCGATCACGGGTCCGCGGAGGCGGGCGCGGGCCCACCGCCCGAGCGCGAGGAGGGCGTCGCCGGGCGCCTCGACGACGAAGCCGCGGGGGTGGGGACGGTCGGACACGACGAGGGACGCGCCGGCGGCGAGGGCGGCGTCGGCGTGCTCGAGGCCGTGGTGCGTGGCGCCGGGCAGGGCGAAGAAGGCGGTGCCGGGCCGAACGTGCGCGTCGTGGTGCGCCGCGCCGGTGACGTCCGGGAGGGTGGTGGGATCCACACCGTCGGCGGGCGTCGCGTCGAGGAGGCGCGCGAGCGCCCCGGCGGTCAGGCGGCGGGGCGTCGGGGACGGAGCGGGGGAGGGCGCGGCGTCGGGCGTCACGTCGCCCCAGACTACCCGGCGGCGGGGGCGCGCCGGGTCGGGCCGTGCGGGGTCACCGGGCCGCCTCGGCGAGCGGCGTGGGGTCGGGCGCGACCCCCCAATGCGCGACGACTTCGCTGCCGATCGCGCGGAACAGCGGGGCGGCGGTGTAGGTGCTGCTGGCGCCGGCGTCGGGCTTCTGCAGCATGACGACCATGACGACCTCGGGATCGTCGGCGGGGAACATCCCGGCGAACGTCAGCGAGTACCAGCCGTCGGGGTAGGTGCCCTGCGCGGGGTCGTAGATGTCGGCGGTCCCGGTCTTGCCGGCGACCGCGACGCCGGGGATGGCGGTGTCGCGCAACGAGGAGCGCTCGACGGTGTGCTGCAGCATGCCGCGCACCTCGCGCGCGACGTCGGTCGACAGGACGCGGTGGGGGTCGGGCGTCGCTTCGTCCTCGACGAGGCGGGGCGGCACGTACACGCCGTCGGTGGCGAAGATCGCGTACGCCGCGGCGAGTTGCAGCGGGGTCGTGGCGACGCTCTGCCCGATCGTGACGCTGGCCTGGTCCTGCGGGACCCAGTCCTGCCAGGGGTTGAGGGTGCCGGGGCGGGTGTAGGCGGAGCGCAGCGGCAGCGACTGCCCGAAGCCGTAGTGGCGGAGCCAGGCGTGCAGCTCCTGCGGCTCGAACCGCTGCGTGAGGTTCAACATCGCGGTGTTGCTGGAGTAACGCAGCACGTCGCGGAGCGGCAGCGTGTCGGGGTGCGCGGCGACGTCGCGGAACGTCATGCTGCCGACCCGCATCGTGGGGGGCGCGTCGATCGCTTCGTCGGTCGTCGCGCGGTCGCTTTGCATGAGGGCTGCGACGACGAACGGCTTCATGACCGAGCCCGGTTCGTACTGCTGTAGGAAGCCCTGGTTGCGAATCGCGTCGCGCGATGCGCCCCGGAAGGCGTTCGGGTCGTAGGTGGGGAAACTGGCGGTGGCGAGGATGCGGCCGGTGTCGGCCTCGAGCATCACGACCGCGCCGTTCTCCGCGCCGGACGCCTCGACGCTGGCCTGCAGGTGGCGTTCGGCGGCGGACTGCAGGATCGGGTCGATCGTGAGGCGGACGTCGTCGCCGGCGGCGAGGCGGGCGTCGAGGGCGTACTCGATGCCCTCGAGGCCGTAGCGGCCGTCGGGTTGCAGGCGTCCGGAGAAGCCCACGACCTGCGCCGCGAGGGCGCCTTGGGGGTAGCGGCGGTGGGCGACGTCGCCGTCGGCGAGGATCGTGCCGTCGGCGGCCAGGATCCGACCGCGGTCGGGTGCGTCGGCGGGGGCGGTCGGCCAGATCGGGGCGCTACGCTGTTGCATCGCGAAGCCGGCGAACGCGGCGAGGAGCGGCAGGGCGATGAGCAGGAGCAGCATGCCGCGTCGCGCCAGCCGCAGTTCGCTGGGGCCGGTCCGACCCGTCGCGGGGGCCGGCGTGCGGACCGCACCGGTCGGTGCGAACGGGTGGCGGGGGTCGGAGGCGTTCAGCGCCACGTCGTCGTCACCTCCAGGGTCGGGGTCGGGTCGGGGACCGGCGGGATCGGGGGGGCGGGGAGGGGTTGGACGTGACGGACGATCTCGACGTCGGGGGCGGGCACCATGCCGCGCGCCTGCGCCCACCGCGCGACGGCGAGGGGGCCCTCGACGGCGGCGGCGTCGGCGCGGGCGTCGACGGTGGCGAGGCGCGCCGCGGCGAGGTCGGCGCGGAGCGTCGCCTCGTGACGCCCGAGCGCCTGGTTGTGCGCCCCGAGCGCCGCGAGGGCGAGGAGCAGCGTCAGGTAGAGCCCCACGAGGGTGCTGGGGGTCGCGAGGCGGGGACGGGTCATGCGGGCTCCTTGCGGGCGACGCGCAGTTTCGCGGCGCGGGCGCGGGGGTTGCGGTCGATTTCACGGGCCGAGGCGGTCTCGGGTTTCTTGGTGAGGGGCGTGAGGCGGGCCGCGTCGCGGAAGAAGCGCTTCACGATGCGGTCCTCGAGGCTGTGGTAGGTCAGCACGACGAGGCGGCCGTCGGGCGCCAACAGGCGGGCGGCGCCCTCGAGGCCCTCCTGCAGGGCGGCGAGTTCGTCGTTGACGTAGATGCGCAGGGCCTGGAAGGTGCGGCGGGCGGGGTGGTCGCGGCGGGGGCCGCCGGGGTACGCCGCGGCGATCACCTCGGCGAGGCGTCCGGTGGTGCGGATCGGCGCGTCGGTGCGGGCGCGCACCAGCGCGGCCGCGAGGCGGCGGCTGTGGCGTTCCTCGCCGTAGCGGTGGAGGATCGCGGCGAGCTCCGCTTCGCTCGCGTCGGCGACGACGTCGGCGGCGCTGCGTCCGGTGCCGCTCATGCGCATGTCGAGCGGTCCGTCGTGCCGGAAGGCGAAGCCGCGTTCCGCTTCGTCGAGTTGCATGCTGGACACCCCGAGGTCCATCAGGACGCCGTGCGGGGCGGGGACGGACGCGGAGGCGACCAGCGCTTCGACGTCGCGGAAGTCGCCGGGGACGAACGCCAGGTCGGGGCCGGCGAGTCGCGCCGCGCGGGGGGCGGCGTCGGGGTCGCGGTCGATGGCGACGACCTTCGCGCCGCGCGCCAACAGGGCGCGGGTATGCCCGCCGGCGCCGAAGGTCGCGTCGACGTACCAGCGGCCCGCCTCGACGTGAAGGGCGTCGAGGCAGCGCTCGAGCATCACCGGGACGTGGGGGGCGTCGGTCGACCCGCCCGTGGGGCCGGAGCCGCCGGCGGCGCCGGAGGCGGCGGCCCCGGAGGCGGCGGCGATGGGGAAGGGGACGGGCGCGATCATCCGATCAACTCCGACAGCAGGCCGGGGGCGGGCGGTTCGACCTGCACGTCGTCGAGCAGGTCGTGCCAGCGACTCTCGTTCCACAGTTCGAGGCGGTTGGGGGCGCCGGTGACGATGACCGGGCCCTCGTCGGCGTCGAGCTTCGCGAAGGTCCGAAGGGGGGTGGGGAGGCTGATGCGGCCGGCGCCGTCGAGTTTGGCCTTCGCCGCACCGGAGTAGAAGAAGCGCACGAACGATCGGGCGTCGGCGTCGGTGAGCGGGAGCTCCTCGAGGCGGGCTTCGATGCGGCTCCAGGCGCCGACGGGGAAGACGTAGAGGCAGCCCTCCATACCGCGGGTGACGACCATGCCGTCCGCGACGAAGTCGCGGAAGGCGGGCGGGACGATGACGCGTCCCTTGTCGTCCACCGAGTACTGGTACTCACCGAAGGGCAATGGCTCGCTCCCGCGTCCGGAGTCTTCGGGGGTGGCACGGTGCACCACACGTCCTCCCCGAGATGCCCCAATCTAGCACATCTCTCCCACGATCTCCCACCTTTTCCCACGAATGGGGCGAATTCCACACGCGCGCGCCGTTTCCTCCCACGAGCACGGGATCCCCACGCCCTTCCGGGGCGCAGGCGGGCGGGGCGCGGCCGGACCGGCGGGTGGGGCGGACGCACCGCCGGCGCGCGTGCAGGCGCCCCCGACCCCCGGAGGGTGGGAGCGGGTGGGGGCCGGGGGGAGAACCGTCCGCGCCCGGGGGCTGCGAGGGTCAGGCCAGTCGGTGGTCGCGGGCGACGCCGTCCAGCCGCTCCGCCGCGACGTCGTGCCCCGATGCCGCAACGGCGTCGCGCATGGCGCCGAAGGGACGGCGGAGACTCTGGCGCTGCGTCCCGTCGACCGCATGCAGCTCGAGGTCGAGGCGGTGGACGCCGCGCACCACGTCCGCCGGCAGGCCGTCCGTCGCGAGCAGGCCGAGCTCGGCGATGCGGAGGCCCGCGACGCTGTAGGGGTCGTTCAGCGGCTGCAGGCGGGCGATCGCGTCGCGGTATGCGGCCGCGGCCCCCGCCCGGTCGCCACGCCGCCGGAGGACGTGCCCGCGGTTCCCGATGCAGGCCGCCGCCACCCAGGGGCGCTCGTGCGCCTCGGCCAACGCCTGCCCGCGGTGCAGGTGCCGTTCCGCGGCGTCGAGGGCCTGGAGGCGCGCCTCGACCTGCGCGAGGTTGAGGTGGACGCGCGCCTGCCCGGCCCCGTCGTCGGCCGCCGCGTACGCCTCCAGGGCCACGTGGAACGACGCCTTCGCGGCGGGGAGCTGCGCGGCCACGGTCTCCAGACTGCCGCGCGTCGCCCAGGCGGTCGCGACCCCCTCGCGGGGGAGGGCGCCCGCGTGCGCGTCGAGCTGCGGCGCGACGTACCGCAGGAGGTACGTCGCCCGTCCGATGCGGCGGTAGGCGGGCCACGCACGCGACGCGACGTGCAGCGCCCGCGCCGGGTCGGCGTCGGCGTCGTGATCGAGCGCCGCCTCGACGTCGTCCAAGCGGTCCAGCATGGCGGCCGACGCCGCCCCGACGGGACGGTCGCCGTCGTCGGCCACGAGGGCGTCGACGGCGCCCCGCACCCACGCCGCATGGCGTTCGGCGTGCGCGGCCGCGTCGGGCGCCCCCGCCGCCTCGGCGCGGAGGGCCCAGGCGACGTCGGGCCGCAGGCGGAACCGACGTGCACCCCCCGCTCCGCCCCGGTCCGCCGTCGCGACGCCGAGCCGGACCGCCGCCTCGAGGTGCGTCCGCACCGACGCGGCCGGCGCCCCGGCGACGGTGGCGACCGCCGCGACGTCGCCCCCCGCCCGGAGGTGCGCCAGCGCGCGTGCGCTCGTGCGGGCGGCGGGGGCGAGCGCCCCC
>JAVLCF010000015.1 GCA_031581195.1 Trueperaceae bacterium
GCAGCGACGAAGGCGGCCCCCTCGCGCACGCCGACTGGCGGGGCCCCGGGGAGGCCTGACGTGCACGCGCTCTGCCTCGCCGCCGGGAAGGGCACCCGCTTCGGGCGGCTCGGGACGTACCTGCAGAAGGCGATGTACCCCGTCGGCCTCCGGCCGTTCGTCGCGTACGCCGTCGACAACCTCCTCGCCAGCGGCGCGGCCCGGCCGGGCCGCGACACGGTGTGGTTCGTCGTCGGCCATCACGGCGAGCAGGTCCGCCGCTACTTCGGGGACGCCGTCGACGGGCTCGACGTGCGCTACGTCGAGCAGGCGGAGCCGCGCGGGACCGGGCACGCCCTCGCCGTCGCCGCCGACGCCTGGGCGGCGGAGACCGGCGGCGGCGACGACGCCCCGTGGCTGGCGTGGCTGGCCGACGGGCACGTCCCCCACGACCGCTTCGCCGCCCTCGCCGCGCACCCCGACGACGTCGTGCTGACCCTCGCCCCCGGGCACCCCGACGAGAACCCGACGGTCCGCGTCGACGTCGACGGCGACCGCGTCGCGCGCGCCTTCCGCGGGGGCGGGGACCTGTTCGAGATCGGCACCTGGAAGCTGCCGCCGTCGCTGATGGCGGACATGACCGACGTCGCCGCCAACGGCGAGATCCGCATGCTGCCGAACCTGCAGCGGCGCATCGACGCCGGCCTGCGCGTCGGTTGGATTCGCGCCGACGCCTGGCTGCACCTCGGCGGCACCGCACCGGACGCGGAAACGAACGTCGCGCGCGTCGAGGCGCGCCTGCGCGCCCTCGAGGGGCTCCCCCCGGCACGCGAGGGCGGGGAAGGGAACGACCGATGATCCTCACGAAGACGCCGCTGCGCGTCCCCCTCGCGGGGGGCCTCAGCGACCTGGCGCCCTACGCCTCGCGGTTCGGCGGGGAGACGATCAGCGCCACGATCGACAAGTACGTCTACGTCACCGTCAAGGACGACCTCGACGGCACCTTCGACGTCCGCTACCGCGACAGTCACGAACGCACGCCCGACGCCCGCCGGGTCCGTCACGACCTGCTGCGCGAGTCGTTGGCGCAGCTGGGCGTGCACGACCGCCCGCTCGACGTGGACTTCCGCGTCGACCTGGCCGGCGAGTCGGGCCTGGGGACCAGCGGCGCGCTGACGGTCTCGATCGTGCACGCGTTGCGGCGCCTGCGGGGCGAGACGCCCGACGCGCGGACGCTGTTCCACGACGCCGCGACGGTGGAGGTCGACCGGCTCGCCGGCGCGTCGGGGTACCACGACCCCGCCATCTGCGCGCTCGGGGGGATGCGCCGCCTCGCCTACGACGGCAGCGGCGCGCACGACGTCGGGCTCGACGTCGCACCGGAGACGATGCAGGCGTTCGAGGACGCCTTCCTGCTCTTCTACTCCGGCCATCACGCCAAGAGCAAACCGTCGCTGGACCTGCTCACGAGCCACCTCGAGGAGGCGCTGCCGGTCCTGCACGAGATCCGCGCGCTCGTGCCCGAGCTCGCCGACGCGCTCGCGCGCGGCGACGTGCGCGACGTCGCGCGGGTGTTCGGCGAGCAACAGCGCCTCAAGCAGCGCCTCCCGGGCCGCTTCGTCGACGACGCCGTCGCCGCCCTCGTCGAGCGGGTGCGCGCCACCGGCGCCGAAGCCCAACTGCCGGGCGGGAAGATCAGCGCCTTCGTGATGGTGCTGGCCCCCGACGGCCAGCACGACGCCGTCCGGGCGGCGCTGTCGGACCTGCGCGAGGTCCCGATCCGATTCACGACCGACGGCGCGCGCGCCGTCGCGCTGTAGCGCCCCGTGTCCGCCCCCCTCGTCGTCGCCGCCGTCGCGGCGGGCGGCGCGCTCGGCGCGGTGCTGCGCCTCGCGGTGACGGTCGCGAGCGCGCGCCTGCTGGCCGGCGGCCCGTGGGCGGGCCTGCCGGTCGGCACCCTGATCGTCAACGTCGCCGGCACCCTCGCGCTCGCGTGGCTGGTCGCGAGCGGCGAGCGGTTCGGGGGCGGCCCGCTGCTGCGGACCTTCCTCGCGACCGGCGTGCTGGGGGCGCTGACGACGTTCTCGACGTTCGCGGTCGACGCGCACGGGCTCGTCCTCGCCGGCGAGGGCGGCCGCGCCGCGGCGTACGTCGGCGCGACGCTGCTCCTCGCCGGCGGCGCGGTGCTGCTCGGCGCGGCGCTGGGGCGCTGAACGGCGCGTCGCGTATCATGACGCGCGCGTCCGCCCGCCCCCGAGCGGCGCGGACCCGGGAGGGCACCGCATGACGAACCCCGACGCGCCGGCCCGCATCGCCGTGGCGCACGGCGACGGAATCGGCCCCGAAATCATGGACGCCACCCTGCAGGTGCTCGAGGCGGCCGGCGCCGACCTCGACGTCGCGGAGGTCCGGCTCGGCAAAGCGGTCTACGAGGCGGGGGTGCCCTCCGGCATCGACCCGTCCGCCTGGGACGTCCTGCGCGACCGCGGGGTGCTGCTCAAGGCCCCCATCACCACCCCGCGCGGCGGCGGCTACAAGAGCCTCAACGTCACGCTCCGCAAGTCGCTCGGGTTGTTCGCCAACGTCCGCCCGGCGGTCGCCTACCACCCGTTCGTCGCCACCCGCCACCCCGACATGGACGTCCTGGTCGTGCGCGAGAACGAGGAGGACCTCTACGCCGGCATCGAGCACCGCCAGACCGACGAGGTCGTGCAGTGCCTGAAGCTGATCACTCGGCCGGGCAGCGAGAAGATCGTTCGTTACGCCTTCGAGGAGGCCCGCGCGCAGGGCCGCCGCAAGGTCACCGCGCTCGTCAAGGACAACATCATGAAGATGACCGACGGGCTGTTCGCGGCCGTCTTCGAGGCCGTCGCCGCGGAGTACCCCGACCTCGAGCACGAACAGATGATCGTCGACATCGGCGCGGCGCGGCTGGCGGACACGCCCGAGGCGTTCGACGTCGTCGTGACCCCCAACCTGTACGGCGACATCCTCAGCGACGTCACCGCCCAACTGACCGGCAGCGTCGGCCTGGCGCCCTCGGCGAACGTCGGCGAGACCGTCTCGGCGTTCGAAGCGATCCACGGCTCCGCCCCCGACATCGCCGGCAAGGGGATCGCCAACCCCTCCGGCCTGCTGCTCGCGAGCGTCATGATGCTGCAGCACCTCGGGCGCGGCGCCGTCGCGGAACGCATCCACAACGCCTGGCTGACGACCCTCGAGGACGGCGTCCACACCGGCGACGTCTACCGCGACGACGTCAGCCGCGAGCGGGTCAACACCGCCGGCTTCACCGAAGCGGTCGTCGCGCGGCTGGGGTCGGAACCCAAGCACCTCCCCCCCGCCCGCTACGCCGGCCGCCCCGTCCCGCGGGTGCTCGGCGCGACGCCGCGCGAGCCGGCCACCAAGGAGCTGCTCGGCGTCGACGTGTTCCTCGACTGGCGCGACGCGGGGCGCGACCCGGACGTCCTCGCCGGTCGCCTCCAAGCGGAGGCGGCGCCGCTCGCGCTGCAGGTCGTCACGAACCGCGGCGTGAAGGTGTGGCCCGACGGGCTGCCCGAGACGTTCGCGACCGACCACTGGCGCTGCCGCTTCCAGCACCCGAGCGGCGACCCGGTGGCGCCCGGCGAGGTCGTGGCGTTGCAGGGCCGCCTCGTGGCGGCCGGGCTGGACGTCATCAAGACCGAGAACCTCTACCGCTTCGACGGCGAGCGGGGCTTCTCGGCGGCGCAAGGGCAGTGACGTCCGCCCGCCGTCGCCCGGACGGGCGGCGGCGGGGCGCGCCGACCGCTACACTCCGGGCGTGCCGCGCGACGACTCCACGCCGCTCAGCGACGCGGCGGGCGACTACCTCAAGGCCATCTGGGTGCTCAGCGAGGACGGCCCCGCGAGCACCAACGCGATCGCCGAGGCGCTCGACCTGACCGCCGCGTCGGTGTCGGGGATGCTGACCCGCCTGGCGGAGGCGGGCTGGATCGATCACGTGCGCTACTACGGCGCGACGCTGACCGACGTGGGGCAGCGCGAGGCGCTCCGTCTGGTGCGCCGCCACCGGCTGGTGGAGACGTTCATGATCCGCGAGCTCGGCTACCGGCTGGACGAGGTGCACGAGGAAGCGGAGGCCCTCGAACACACGATCAGCGACCGTTTCGCCGAACGCCTCGCGGGCCTCCTGGGCGACCCGAGCCACGATCCGCACGGCGACCCGATCCCCCGCGCCGACGGCGTCGTGCCCGCCACCCCCGACCAGGACCTGTACGCCGTCGCGGGCGGGGGGACGCTGCGCGTCGCGCGCCTCAAGAGCCAGGACCCGTCGGTCCTGGCCGCCCTCGAGGATCACGGCCTGGGGCCGGGCGCCGTCGTCCGGGTGGTGGAGGTCGGCGACGCGCGTCGCGCCTGGCGGCTGGACGTCGGCGGCCGCCGCGTCCGCCTCCCCGACGCGCTCGCGCGGACGGTGCGCGGCGACGTCGTGACGGACGGCGCGTGAGCGCCGCCCCCCACGACCGCCGTCGCCCGACGCCGGTCGCGTTGAGCGACCGCGAGGCGCTCCGCCGCACGATCTACCTCGTCAGCCTCCTGCTCGCCGTCCCGATCTTCGTCGGGGTAGGGCGGCTCGAATGGGACGACCCCGCGACCCGCTACCCGTACCTCTCGATCGTCGCGTGGCTGCTCCCGGCCGGCCTCACGCTCTGGGCCCGCCCCCGGTCGTTGCGGGCCGTCGAGCGGGGCACGGCGCTGTTCATGGCGACGACCTGGATCGCGCGGACCGGGCTGGCGTTGTTCGCCGAACCGGTCGCGATGGACGCCGTCGACGCGTTGGCGCCGTCGATCACCCTGGGGACCGTCATGGTGATGCTGCTGCTGCACTTCACCTTCCCGACGCTCCGCGCGACGTTCGCGATCCTCGCGTTCCTGGCGTTGACCTCCAGCCTCGGGGCACTGCGCTTCGCGCCCGACCCGGCCGGCGAGGCCACCGTCGAGTTCGTCCGGCACCAGTTCTTCCTGCTGGTGCTGACCGGGTTCCTGTACGTCCTCTCCACCGAACAGCAGGCCCGCGCCCGCGCCGAAGCGGAGCGCGAACGCCTCCGCGCCGAGGCGTACCGCGACGCGCTGACCGGCCTCCCCAACCGCCGCTTCCTCGACGAGGCGCTCGAGGCGGCGGTCGCGAACGCCCGCCGGACCGGGGCGCCGTTGTCGGTCGTCGTGTTCGATCTCGACCGGTTCAAACGCCTCAACGACACGTACGGGCACGAGGTCGGCGACGCGGCCCTCATCCGCGTCGCGACCGCCGTCCGGCCCCTCGTGCGCGAGGAGGACGTCGTCGGGCGGTTCGGGGGGGAGGAGTTCCTGATCCTCGTGCCGCACGCCGACCACGCCGTCGCGGCGACCGTCGCGGAGCGCGCCCGCGAGGCGATCGCCCGCGTCCAACTCGACCCCGGGGGCCCGATCACCGCGAGCTTCGGGGTGGCGTCGTTGCGCGACGGCGACGAGGGCAGCGACCTGGTGCGCCGCGCCGACGCGCGGCTCTACCGCGCGAAGCGGGCCGGACGTAACCGCGTCGACGCCGACCCCCTCGACGACCCCGACCCCGCCTGAGCCCCGGACCGTGGCCCCGGCCTCAGCGGCGGGGGCGGGACGGCGGCTACGCTGGCGCGCGTGAACGCGCTCGCCCCCGCTCCCGCCACCGTCACGGGGGACGACCCCGCCGCCCTCGACGCCGGCGCCGAGGCGCTGGCGTCGTTCCTCGACGGCCGCCGCGCGCTGGTGCTCAGCGGTGCGGGGGCCAGCACCGACTCCGGCATTCCCGACTACCGGGGCCCCGGGCGGGTGCGCCGCGACCCGATGCGCTACCAGCAGTTCGTCGGCAGCGCCGCGCACCGCCGCCGCTACTGGGCGCGCAGTTCGGTCGGTTGGCCCTACACCGCCGCCGCCCGCCCCAACGCCGTGCACGCCGCGGTGGCGCGCCTCGAGCGGCGCGGGGCGGCGGCGGCGGTGTTGACGCAGAACGTCGACGGGCTGCACCAGCGGGCGGGCTCGAAGCGGGTGCTGGAGTTGCACGGCAGCCTGGCGACGGTGCTGTGCCTGGACTGCGGGGCGCGGTCGGCACGGGCGCGCTTCCAGGAGCGGCTGGTGGCGGCGAACCCGACCTTCGCGGCGCACTACCTGCCGACCGATCTCGGGCCCGACGACGTCGCGCCGGACGGCGACGTCGAGATCCCCGACGCCGCCGCGGACGACCTCGTCGTGCCCCCCTGCGACGCGTGCGGCGGCACGCTGAAGCCGGACGTGACGTTCTTCGGGGAGAACGTCCCGAAACCGCGCGTCGAGCGGGCCTACGCCCTCGCGGACGGCGCCGACGCCCTGCTGGTGCTCGGGTCGTCCCTGACGGTGTACAGCGGCTACCGGTTCGTGCGGCGCGCGAAGGCGAGCGGTCGACCGGTGGCGATCGTCAACGACGGGGCGACGCGCGGCGACGGCGACGCCGACCTGCGTCTGCACGCGCGCCTCGCGCCGCTCCTGGAGCGGGTCGCAGCGCACCTCGGCGCGGTGTGACGGGCGGCCCCGGGGCGGCCCGCCCCGGGGCGTCGCCGGTCCGCTCGGCGCTTGACAGGTGGGCGCGGCGGACCTACGATGACCGGCATGTTTAGGCTGCACGAAACTTTCCGGGGGCGGCGCCCCCTCGGCGCCCTCCTGGGCGCCCTGCTGATCCTTGGACCGAGCCAGGCGCAGGACGCCGCCGTCGAACCGCTCCGCGTCGTCGCGACCGTCGGCATGATCGGCGACCTCGCCGAACGCATCGCCGGCCCCTGCGGCGACGTCACCACCCTCATGGGGCCCGGCGTCGACCCGCACCTCTACCAGGCCACCTCCGGCGACGTCCGCGCCCTCGGCCGAGCCGAATTGATCCTCTACGCCGGCCTGTCCCTCGAGGGGCAACTCGGCGACGTGCTCGACCGCTTCGGTGCGCGCGTCCCGACCGTCGCCGTCTCCGAGGCGGCGGTCCCCGAGGCGCGCCGCATCGCCGCCGGCGAAGGCTACGCCTTCGATCCGCACGTCTGGATGGACGTCGGCCTGTGGGCCGACGCCGTCCCGGTCCTGCGCGACGCGATGGCGGAGCTGCGGCCCGCCTGCGCCGACGCGCTCGCGCGACGCGCCGACGCGCTCGCCGCCGACATGCGGGCGATGGACGGATGGATCGCCGACGCCGTCGCCACGATCCCCGCCCCGCAACGTGTCCTCGTCACCGCCCACGACGCCTTCGCGTACTACGGTCGCGCCTACGACCTGGCGTTGCAGGGCGTCCAGGGCATCAGCACCGAATCGGAGGCGTCCATCGCCGACATCCGCACCACCGCACGCCGCATCGCCGACCAGGGCGTCCCCACCCTCTTCGTCGAAAGCACCATCAACCCCCGCACCGTCCGCGCGGTCCTCGAGGCCGCGCAGGACCTCGGCGCCGACGTCCGCCTCGGCGGGACCCTGTACGGCGACGCGCTCGGCGAAGCCGGCACGCTCGAGGGCAGCTACCTCGGCATGGCGTACGTGACCACCCGTCGCATCGTCGAGGGGCTCGGCGGCGACCCGCCCCCCTTGCCCGACGCGCTCGACGACTGGCGCGACCGGCGCGGCGTCGCGGGCGGCGACGCCCTCGACGCCGCCTTCGAGGCCGCCTCGTGAGCGGGTCGCCCGCCCCGTCCCACGCCGGCGGGCCGGGCGGCCCGGTCCACGAACCCGACCTCGCCGTCCACGTCGAGGACCTCACCGTCACGTACGGCAGCCGCCCCGCCCTGTGGGACGTCGACCTCGACGTCCCGCCCGGCGTCCTCGCCGCCATCGTCGGCCCCAACGGCGCCGGCAAATCCACCCTCCTCGAAGCGATCCTCGGCCTCACCCCCACCACCGCCGGCCACGTCTACGTCGGCGGGCGCCGCCTCCGCGACGCGCGCGGCCGGATCGGCTACGTCCCGCAACGCACCGCCGTCGATTGGGACTTCCCGACCCGCGTCGTCGACGTCGTCACGATGGGCCTCTACGGCCGCCTCGGGTGGCTGCGCCGACCCGGCGCGAAGGAACGCCGCGCGGCGGAGGCGGCCCTCGAACGCGTCGGGATGGCGGACTACCGCGACCGCCAGATCGCGCAGCTGTCCGGCGGTCAACAGCAACGCACCTTCCTCGCCCGCGCCCTCGTCCAGGACGCCGACGTCTACTTCCTCGACGAACCCATGGCCGGCGTCGACGCCACCAGCGAAGCGGCGATCCTCGACGTCCTCCGCGACCTGCGTGCCGAGGGCCGCACGCTGCTCGTCGTCCACCACGACCTGCAGACGGTCCGCACGACCTTCGACTGGGTCGTCCTGCTCAACGTCCGCGTCCTCGCGCAAGGCCCCGTCGAGACCACCTACACCCCCGACAACCTCCGCGCCACCTACGGCGGCGACGTCGCCCTCCTCGCGGGCCCCGCCGACCCGACGGGCACCGACGCCCCCACCCCCGACGAAGGGGCGCGGGAGGCCTGACGTGGACCTCGCGGCGCTCGCCGGCGACTACACCGTCCGCACCGTCGTCGCCGGCGCCACCCTGCTCGGCGTCACGAGCGGCGTGCTGGGCACCTTCGCCGTCCTGCGGCGCCAGAGCCTGCTCGGGGACGCGCTGGCCCACGCCGCCCTCCCCGGCATCGCGCTCGGGTTCCTGATCGCCGGCCAGCGGGCGCTCCCCGCCCTCCTCGCCGGCGCCCTCGCGAGCGCCGTCGCCGCCGCACTCCTCGTCGCCCTCCTCGTCCGCCGCACCCGCCTCAAGGGCGACGCCGCCATCGGCCTCGCCCTCAGCCTCTTCTTCGCCGTCGGCGTCATCCTCCTCAGTTACGTCCAGGGCCGCGCCGGCGCGGGGCAGGCCGGCCTCGAGACCTTCCTGTTCGGGCAGGCCGCCGCCATCCTGCGCAGCGACCTGTGGGTGATGGCGGTCCTCGCCGCCGTCGCCCTCGCGAGCGTCTCGGCGCTCTGGAAGGAGTTCGAGCTCGTCACGTTCGACCCCACCTACGCCGCCGCCCTGGGGCTTCCCGTCGCCGTCCTCGACGTCGCCCTCACCGCCCTCGTCGCGGTCGCCGTCGTGCTGGGCCTGCAGCTCGTCGGGGTGGTCCTGATGTCCGCCATGCTCGTCGCGCCCGCCGTCGCCGCGCGGCAGTGGACCGACCGGTTGGCCCGCGTCGCCCTCCTCGCCGCCGCCATCGGCGCGGCGTCCGGCGTGGTCGGCGCGACCGTCAGCGCCGGCGCGCGCGGCCTCGCGACCGGCCCCCTGATCGTGCTCGCGCTGTCCGCCTTCACCGCCCTGTCGCTCGCCTTCGCCCCGCGCCGCGGGCTCGTCCCGGCCGCCCTCCGCCGCCGCAGCCAACGCGAAGGACGCCGCGACCGCGACGTCCTGCAGGCGCTCGACACCCTCCGCCGCCGGCACGACGACCCCACCTACGCCGCGGAACGCGGCATGCTGGACGCCACCGTCGGGCACCCCACCGGCCGCACCCTCCGCACCCTCGAGCGGCGCGGCCTCGTCGAACGCGTCCGGCACCGCCCCGAGGAGGGCCGCCACTGGCGCCTCCTCGACGCGGGCGAAGCCGCCCTGTCCGCCCTCGAGCGCGGCCCCGACGCACCGGAGGACCGCCCGTGACGATCGCCCTGCAGATCGTGGCGACCGGCGCCCTCGTCGGGGTCGCGGCGTCGCTGGTGGGGACGTTCCTGCTGCTGCGCGGGCGGTCGCTCGCCAGCGACGCGATCGGGCACGCGATCGTCCTCGGCATCGTCCTCGTGTGGCTCGCCACCGGCGCGACGTCGGGACCGCTGCAGCTGCTCGGGGCGGCGACGGCGGGCGTCGCGACGGTGTGGATCGCCGACGCCCTGGGCCGTACCCGCCGCGTCGCCGACGACGCCGCCATCGGCCTCACCTTCCCCGCCCTGTTCGCGCTCGGCGTGCTGCTCCTCAACGTCTACGCCCGCGACGTGCACATCGACGCCCACACGGTCCTGCTGGGCGAGATCGGCTTCGTCTGGCTGGACACCGTCCCCATCCTCGGGGTCGCCGTGCCCGACGCCCTCGTGGGGCTCACGGTGGTGACGCTCGTGAACCTGGCGTTCGTCACGACCTTCTTCAAGGAGCTCGAGGTCGGTACCTTCGATCCCGCCCTCGCCACCGCCTTCGGTTTCGCGCCCGGCGCGCTCGGGGGCGCCCTGCTGGCGCTGACGAGCGTCACCGCCGTCGCCTCGTTCGACGCGGTCGGCGTGGTGCTGTTCGTGGCGTTCACGATCGTGCCCGCCGCCACCGGCTACCTGCTCGTCGACCGCCTGTCGCGCATCCTCGTCCTCGCCGCCGCCGTCGCGGTCGCCTCCAGCGTCCTCGGCTACCTCGCCGCGACCGCCGCCGACGTCTCGATCGGGGGCGGCATGGCCGCCGCCACCGGCGTCTTCTTCGCCCTCGCCCTCGCCTTCGGACCGCGCTACGGCCTGCTCGCCCAACGCATCCGGCGGCGCAGCGAACGCGACGCGAACGAAAACCGGGCGTTGGCGGTCCACCTCTACCAGCACGCCGGCACCCCCGACGCGGGCGAGGAGAACGTCGTGGGGGCGCTCCGCGACCACCTGCGGTGGAGCGAAGGCAAGGCCCGCGACGTCGTCGCGCGCAGCCTCGACGCCGGCTGGATCGACCGCGACGGCGAACGGCTCGCCCTCACCGATCGGGGCCGGGCCGCCGCCCGCGAGATCCTCCACCCCGGGGCGGCGCGGCGCGCCGCCCCGGCGGGGTCCTGACGGGACCTACAACACCGACCCGAGGCCGGTCAGCACCATCTCCGCAGCGATCATGATCAACAACATCCCCATGAGGCGCTCGACCGCCTCGAGGCCGCGCTTGCGGAGCAGCTTGAACAGCAGCGGCGAGGCGAGCAGGACGACGGCGGTCACGACCCACGCGATCGCGACGGCGCCCGCGCCGTGCAACACGCCGTTCGTCTTCGCCATCAGGATCACCGTCGCCATCGCCGACGGGCCCGCGATCAGCGGCACCGCGAGCGGCACGATGAACGGCTCCCCGCCGGGCGTCGTGCCCGCCGGCCCCGCGTCGGGCCGCGGGAAGATCATGCGCAGGCCGATGACCCCCAGCACGATCCCCCCGGCGATCGTCACCGACTCGGGCTGCAACCCCAGGAACCGCAGGATCGCCTCGCCCGCGACGAGGAACAACGCCAGCACCCCGAGCGCGATCAGCAGCTCGCGCACGACGATCCGCCGCCGCCGCGCCGGATCGACGTCCTTGAGCAGCGACACGACCAACGGCATGTTCCCGAACGGGTCCATCACGAACAACAACACCGTCGCGGACGACGCGACGCTCATGCCCAGTTCCACGGAGCCTCCCTCCCGCCGGCCGGCGGTCCCGCCCGACGCCGGGCGACAGGGTAGCCGACCCCGGGTCGCGCGGTAGCCTACGCGCATGCGCACCCTCGGACTCCTGGGCGGGATGAGCTGGGAGAGCACCGCGCTGTACTACCGGCGCATCAATGAAGCGGTCCGCGACGCCCTGGGGGGTCTGCACTCCGCGAAGATCGCGATGCGCAGCGTCGACTTCGCCGAGATCGAAACGCTCCAGCGGGCCGGCGACTGGGAGGGGGCCGGCGCCGTCCTGGCCGAGGAGGCCCGCCGCCTCGAGGCGGCCGGGGCCGACGCGATCGTGCTCTGCACCAACACGATGCACCAGGTCGCGCCGGCGATCGAGGCGGCGACGTCGGTGCCGCTGCTGCACCTCGCCGACACCACCGCGCGCCGCGTCCGCGCCGCGGGCGCGACGCCGGTCGGGTTGCTGGGGACGCGCTTCACGATGGAGCGGGCGTTCTACCGCGAACGCCTCGAGGCGCACGACCTCGAGGTCCTCGTCCCCGACGCCGCGGACCGCGCCCTCGTGCACGCCGTGATCTACGACGAGCTCGTGCGCGGCGTCGTCCGCGACGCCTCGCGGCGGGCCGTCGCCGACGTCGTGCACCGCCTCGCCGCGCGCGGCGCGCGCGGCGTGATCGAGGGCTGCACCGAGATCACGATGTTGGACCTCGGGGCGTACGTCGACCTCCCCCGCTTCGACACGACCGCCCTCCACGCCGAGGAGGCCGCCGCCTGGGCGCTGGAGGACGCGCCCACCCCGGGGACCCCGCCGCGCTAGATCCGCTCGAACACCGTGGCGTTGCTCATCCCGCCGCCCTCGCACATCACCTGCAGCCCGACCGCCCCACCCGTCTCACGCAACGACGACAGCAACGTCGTCGTGAGCTTCGCGCCCGACGCCCCCAGCGGGTGCCCGTTGGCGATCGCCCCACCCCGGACGTTCACCTTCGCGGGGTCCGCCCCGACGTCGGCCAGCCACGCGAGGACGACCGACGCGAACGCCTCGTTCACCTCGAACAGGTCGACGTCGGCCAGCGTCATGCCGGCGCGCGCCAGCGCGCGCTCGGTGGCGGGGATCACCCCGGTCAGGTTCAGGATCGGATCCGCCCCCACCGCGACGCTGCTCGCGACCCGCGCGAGCGGCACCATGCCGCGCGCGTCGGCCCGCGCGCGGGACGTCACCAGCAGGGCGGCCGCCCCGTCGGAGAGCTGCGAGGCGTTCCCGGCGTGCACGTGCCAACGGAGTTCCGGGAAGCGCACCTGCCAGGTGGGGTCCCAGAACGCCGGTTTCAACGCCGCCAACGCCTCGACGCTCGTCTCGGCCCGCACCCCCTCGTCGCCCTGCAGGAGCGTCCCGTCGCTCGCGCCGTCGCCCCGGTCGACCTCGAGGCGAAGGAGTTCGTCGTCCACCGCGCCGCGCGCCGCGGCGTCGGCGGCGAGGCGGTGCGACCGCACCGCCCACGCGTCCAGGTCGGCGCGGGCGAGGTCCCAGCGCGCCGCGATGAGCTCCGCGGAGATCCCCTGCGGCACGAGCCCCCCACCGAAGCGGGCGGCGACGCGGGGGCCGTACGGGTCGGCCTCGCCGGCGGCGGAGCCCATCGGGACGCGCGACATCGATTCGACGCCGGCCACCAGGATCGCGTCGGCGTCGCCCGCCCGGATCGCCTGCGCGGCGGACTGCAGCGCCTGCTGCGACGAGCCGCACTGCCGGTCGATCGTCGCGGCGGGCACCTCCACCGGGAGGCCGGCGGCGAGGGCGGCGTTGCGGCCCACGTTGTAGGCCTGCTCGCCGGCCTGCCCGACGCACCCGACCAGGACGTCGTCGAGGTCGCGCGGCGTCACCCGGTCGGGGTCGCGCCCGGCGCGCCGCACCGCGGCGCGCATCGCCTCCGCGGCGAGGTCGACGGGGTGCCAGCCGTGGAGCGCCCCCCCGGGCTTCCCCGGCCGGGCGGGACGGCCCTTGCCGACCGGCGTGCGGACGGCGGACACGACCACCGCGTCGCGCGGTCCGTGCGGTCCGCGCCCGCTCACGCCGCCCCCCGCGGCCGAACCCCGCACCAGCGGGCGACGAAGCGCGCCAGCGTCCGCGTGACCTCGTGCACGCTGTCCAGGTCGACCCACTCGTCCACCCCGTGGATCGAGCCCGCGGTGGGGCCGTAGCAGGTGGTCGGGACGCCCCCGACGAGCCCCAGGATGCGGGCGTCGGTCGTCGCGGTGCTGGCCAGCGTCGCGGGCGGCGCGCCGGCCAGGTCGGCGTGCGCCGCCGCCAGCGTCCGCCAGGCGGGGTGGTCGGAGGGGGGTGCGTAGGGCTCCGCCTGGAAGCCGACGTACGTCAGGTGGGGCGGCGCGTCCTTCAGCACCGGGTGGGCGTCGACGAAGCGCCGGAGGTGCGCCTCGACGCGGGCCTTCATGGCCGCGACGGAGGTACCGGGAAAGAACCCGAAGCGCACGTCGAACGTGCACGACGCCGGCACCGACGACGTCCACTCGCCCCCCTCGATGCGGCCGACGTTGACGTTGATGGGGTGGACCGCGTCGGCGTACGCCGCGGGGCGTTCCGCCGGCGCGTTCATCTCCGCCTCGAGGGTCCGGAACGCGCCGGCGACCTCCCCCGCGAGCCGGATCGCGTCGACCCCCGCGGTCGCCTCGAGGACGTGGGTGGGGCGGCCCTCCACGGTGACGCGGGCCCACAGGACCCCCAGCTGCGACGTGAGGATGGTGCGGTCGAACGGCTCGGGGATGATCGCGGCGTCCGCGACGTCGCCCGCCGCGACGGCGGCCAGCGCGCCGTTGCCGGTGCACTCCTCCTCGACGACGCTCTGCAGCACCACCGTCGAGGCGGGCTCGAGGCCGGCGTCGTGGAGGGCGTGCAGGGCGTACGTCATCGCGGCCAGGCCGGCCTTCATGTCGCCCGCCCCGCGGCCGTACATCCGTCCGTCCTCGACGACCGCCCCGAACGGCGGGTGGCGCCACAGGTGCGCGGGGCCGGTCGGGACGACGTCGACGTGCGCGTTCAGGATCAGCGACCGGCCCGCCCCGTCCGCCACGGCGTGCCGCCCGATCACGATCTCGCGCCCGTCCTCCGGCCACTCGACCGGGGAGAAGCCGGGCCGGGTCGCGAGGGCGGCGTAGTCCAGCGGCACCGCCTCGACCGCGAGGCCGGCGTCGGCGAAGGCGGTCGCGACGCGGGCCTGCACCGCCCGTTCGCGCCCCAGGGTCGAATCGAACCGCACGAGCTCGCGCAGGAGGTCGGTGCGGGCCTCGCGGCCGCCCTCCACGGCGGCGTCGATGGCGGCCAGCTGCGCGTCGGTCGGGCGGGCGTCGGGACGGACGTCGTCGGAACCGTCGTTCACGGGGCCTGCACTCCTTCCTCGCCCTCCCGCGCGCCGCCCCAGGGGCGGACGCGGTCGAAGGCGACGGGCGCGCCGGTCGCGGCGCGCACGTCGTCCTCGCGCGCGCCCGGCGCGAGCTCGAGGACGTCGAAGCGGTCGCCGGCCGGTTCGAGGACGGCCCATTCGGTGACGATGCGCGTCACGACGCCCCGCGCGGTGCGCGGCAACGTACATCGCTCCACCAGCTTCGGCCCGCCCGCCTTGTCGCGGTGCAGGGTCGCCACGATCACCCGCGGGACCCGCTGCGCCAACTCCATGCCGCCGCCCACGCCGGGCGACGTTCGGCCCGGCACCCGCCAGTTCGCCAGGTCGCCGTGCACGTCCACCTCGAACGCCCCCAGGACGCACGTCCCCACCCGGCCGTTGCGGACCAGCGCGAAGGCGGTGACGCTGTCGAGGTACGCCCCGCCCGGCACCACCCCGACGTAGCGTCCGCCGGCGTCGATGCGGTCGGGGTCCTCCGCACCGGGCGGCGCGTCGGGCCCCATGCCGACCATGCCGTTCTCCGCGTGCAGCCAGACCGGCGGCGCGGCGCCCGCCCCGTCCGCCTCCGGCAGGTGCCGCGCGACCTCGGTGGGGAGGCCGATCCCGAGGTTGACGACTTCGCCCGGCACCAGGTCGGCGGCGACGCGCGCCGCGATCCGCGCGCGGGCGTCCGCGACGCTCACGCGCGCCCCGCTCCGCGGCGCAGGCGCGCCGCCTTCGTGCCGGGGTCGTACCCGGCCGGCACCTCGAGGACGGCGTCGACGGCGGCGCCGGGCGTGACGACCGCGTCGGGATCGAGGGGCGCGTCGACGATCCGGTCGACGCTGACCCACGTGCGGGTCGCGGCGAGCGCCATCGCCGGCGCGAAGTTCCGGGCGGTGCCGTGGTAGCGGAGGTTCCCGAAGCGGTCGGCCTCCGCCGCGTGGATCAGGGCGACGTCGGCGCGCAGGGCCGGCTCGACGGTGTACGTCGCGCCCCGCCACGTCACGACCTCGCGCGGCGGGTCGGTGGGGGGCAGCAGGTCGGGGTCGAGGTCGGCGAGGAACGCCGGGAGGCCCGCCCCGCCGCAGCGGATGCGCTCGGCCAGGAGGCCTTGTGGGTGGATCTCGACGTCCAGGTCGCCCGCCTCCCAGGCCGCCATCAGGTCCCGGTTCAGGCCGACGTGCGTCGCGATGAGGCGCCGCATCCGGCCGGCCTCGAGCAGCCGCCCGACGCCGACCCCCGGTTCGTTGGCGTCGTTCTTGACGACCGTCAGGTCGCCGCCGCCGTGGGTCGCGAGGGCGTCGACGAGGAAGAACGGCGTACCGGGCTCCCCGAACCCGGCGATCATCACCGTCGCGCCGGGCGCCACCTCCGCCGCGAGGGTCGCGGCGAGGGCGGGCGCGCCGGCGGCGTCGGCGACCCTCACGCGGCGGAGGCCAACGCCGCCTCGCTGCGCGTCAGCGCACGGTCCAGGCGGGCGAGGAGGTCGTCGAGTTCGTCGTCGCGGATCACCAGCGGCGGCGCGACCAGCGCGTGGTCGCCCAGCAGGCCCCCACCCCCGCGCCGGGGGTAGATCAGCAGGTCCTCCGCCGCCGCGGCGGCGGTGACGCGGCGCCCGACGTCGACGTCGAGGGCGTACGGCGTGCGGGTCGAGGGGTCCGCGACGAACTCGAGGCCCCACAGCAGGCCCTTGCCGCGGACGTCGCCGACGAGGGGGTGGCGGTCGGCGAGTTCGCGCAGGCCGTCCCCGAGGCGCGCCCCGAGCTCTGCGGCGCGGGCGACGAGGCCCTCGCCCTCGAGGACGTCGAGGACCGCGACGCCGACCGCGGCGGAGAGGGGGTTGCCGGCGTAGCTGAAGCCGTGCGGGAAGGCGCCGGCGTCGAGGACGGTGTCGGCGACGTCGCCGCGGGTGACGACCGCCCCGAGCGGGGTGTAGCCCGCCCCCAGGCCCTTGCTGAGCGCCAGGACGTCGGGGACGGCCTCGCCCTCCCAGTGTTGGTAGGCGGCGAAGGCGCCGGTGCGTCCCGCGCCGGTCATGACCTCGTCGTAGATCGTGAGGATCCCGTGCCGCCGCGCGATCTCGGTGATCGTCGCGAAGTAGCCGTCGGGCGGCACGATCGCGCCGGTCGACGCGCCCCCGATCGGTTCGAGCACGAACGCCGCGACGGTCGAGGGGTCGAGCGCCTCGAGGGTGCGCTCGAGGTCGGTGGCGCAGGCCAGTTCGCACGTGGGGTAGGACAGCCCGAACGGACAGCGGTAGCAGGTGGGGGCGCTGACGTGGTTCTGCTCCACCATCATCGGGGCGTACCCGTCGGTCAGCGGGCGGTAGCCCGTCGCCGCGAGCGCCCCGAGGGTGGACCCGTGGTAGCTGGGGAAGCGGCTGACGATGCGGTAGCGGGCCTCGTCGCCGCGCGCGGCGTGGTAGCTACGCGCCAGCTTGATGGCGGTCTCCACCGCCTCCGAGCCGCCCGAGACGAGGAACGTCCGGTCGAGGCCCTGCGTCAGTTGGCGCGCGAGCTTGTGCCCCAGCTCGACGGCGGGCGCGTTTTCGAACTGCGTGCGGTAGGCGAACGTCACGCGTTCCGCCTGGCGCCGCATCGCCTCGAGCACGCGCGGGTGGCCGTGCCCGAGGTTGGCGACGACCGCGCCGGAACAGCCGTCCAGGACGCGGCGTCCGTCCTGCGTCCAGAGCCATACGCCCTCGCCGCGCTCCACCATCGGCAGGTCCGAGCGCGTCTGGTAGAACAGCGGGCTCTCCGTCTCGCCACCTCGTGCCATGCGGCAGCCTACTCCCACGGCGGCGGCCGCGACCAGGGGGCGGGCCGCCGTCCCCGCCCCCGTGACGCCGCGACCCCCGCCCCGCCCCCCGCGTGGGGGCGGCCGACCCCGTCCCACACGAGTGTGAAGCATCCGACAATCGCGTCACGGGCGACGGGGCGCATGCTAGCCTCCTCGTCCGACGGGTCTCATGTCGGATGGGGCGTCGTCCCCGACGCAACCTTTGAGAGGAAGGTGGCCGCCTTGCGGCAAACGAACGCACGACACGAAAGGTCCGCCCCGCGCCTCCTGCGCGCGGCCGCGGCGCTGCTCCTCGCGGCGTGGGTCGCGGGCGCGGCGGCGCAGACGCTGAGCATCACGGACACCACGCCGTACTACGGCCAGACGTCCGTGACGATCTCCTCGACCGGCGGCAGCTACGTCAGCACCAGCGACTACGTCATCGGCGCGATGTTGATCATCGGTGACACGGAGCTGTCGCGCAGCGACGTCTCGGTCAGCGACGTGCTGATGGTCGTCTCGGGCAGCGACGCCGGCCTGAACGTAGACGACGTCACCTGGGGCCCGGACTTCACCCTCTCGGGGTCGGATTGGTCGAACGAGATCCTCGGGACCTACCCGATGAAGCTGTTCACCGTCACCGCGAGCGACGCGCTGCCGACGAGCGATCCCACCACCGGCACCATCGAGTCCAGCGCGCAGATCCAGCCCGGCAAGGGCCGCCAGGCCGGCACCGTGGTGTACGGCGGCGACGGCGTCGATCCGGCCGAGGGCGGCGCCTTCGTGTCGGGCGGCGACCTGATCGTCAGCGGCACGAACTGGGGGCCCGGCGACGCCGGCACCGTCCGCGGTCGCGCCACCGCCTTCAGCGACACCGACGTCGGCTACTGGACCGCGTTCTACACGAGCACCGCGTCCGTCACGGACGTCTACACCGTCAGCCTCAGCGACGACGAGACGATCGACGGCAGCGCGACCGTGCCCAACCTCGGGGTCGAGAGCTCGCTGGCCGTCCTGACGTGGTTCGCGACGGACGCCGGTGACGCCTTCGGGTACGACGTCGCGGTCCTGTCCTCCGTCGACGCCTCCCCCACCCCCACCCTCGCCACCACCCCGACCGACGTCACCGTCGACGAGGGCGAGCTGGCGACGTTCGTGGTGTCCGCGACGTCCACGTCCGGCACCGTGTCGATCGTCGACTGGGAGTTCAGCCCCAGCGACGCGGGCGGCTGGACGTCGGTCGCGACCGAAACACGGTACGTGCGCGGCACGTCCGGCAGCGACCACACCCTCACCGTCTCCCCGACGACCGAGGGCGACGACGGCCTGCAGGTGCGCGCCCTGTTCACGAACAAGGACGGCTCCGACGGCCTCGTCCAGGAGGAATCGAGCCCCGTCACCCTCACGGTGAACGCGGTGTCCGAAACGCCGACCTTCGAGAACGGCACGCCGGCCGACCAGACCGTGGTCGTCGGGCAGGACGCGACGTTCGGCGTCGAGGTCTCGCCGACCGGCACGACGTTCGCCTACGCCTACCAGTGGCAGGAGAGCACGAACAACGGCGTCTCCTGGACCGACGTCAGCCGCAGCGACGCGACCGGCGTCACCGCCAGCGACCTCGTGATCGCGAACGTCGATCGCGGCGACGACGGCCTCGCCTACCGCGTGATCGCGACGTTGACCGAGCAGGACGCCGAGGGCAACGACAAGATCGCCGTCACCGTCACCAGCAGCGACGCGACGCTCACCGTCGCGACGGCCGGCGCCCCGACGAACGTGCGGGTCTACCCGGACGACGGCAAGGTCTGGGTCGCCTTCGAGGCGCCCGAGCAGACGGGCTTCGACATCGTCAACTACGAGTACGATCTCGAGGGTGACGATAAACCCGCGATGACGCTCAACCCGCGGTCGACCGACACGCTCATCGCCATCGACGGCCTGACGAACGACGACACGCACCGCGTGCGCGTCCGCGCCGTCGCCGCCGGGACCGGCGACGCGGAGTGGAGCGCCTACTCCGAGACGTTCACCGTCGGGGCGGCCTCCGCGCCGACCACGACCGGCGCCGTCGTCACCCCCGACACGCCGCCCGAAGCGACCGTGGAGAACGGCGTCGCGACCTTCTCGTTCGACGTGACGTTCACGAACGACGCCGACGACACCGTGAACGACGTCTGGGTCGACCTGCGCGACCTGACCGCCGGCGAGACCGTCACGAGCGTCGTGACCGCGGAGAACAACGACGGCACGATCCGCAAGGTCGGCTCCGCCTGGTTGTGGCAGGGCGCCGACCTCGCGACCGGCGAGAGCGGCACCGTGACCGTCACCGTCGAAGTGGAGGTGGAAGAATGACCGCCGTTCGCAGCCGCCTCGTCGGCCTGACGCTCCTGGGGGCGCTCGCCGCCCTCGCCCTCGCCGGCTGTGGGAGCAACACCAGCCCCAGCGCCAGCGGGGACGCGACCCCCGAGACCTTCGACGCGCAGGTGTGCCTCGCGTTCGTCCCGCAGGGCGACGCGGAGCAGTTCGACTGCGTCGACGTCGAAGCGACCTACACCCTTCCGACGGCCGACTGACCTCGGTCCGCAACGATTCGCCGCCCCCCGACCTCGGTCGGGGGGCGGCGTCTTCATGGGGCGCCTGCATGGGGAGCCCGTATTGGGCGTCTTCGTGAGGGACGTCGGGCTGCGGCGCGTCCGGATGCGGAGCGTCGCACGACCCCCCTCCGTACGGGAGCGCGACGGCCGGACGGCGGCGCCAGGGAACACCCCACGAACACGGGCGCCCGACCGGAGTCGGGCGCCCGAAGCGTCCTAGGTGCGTCGAGCCGTGGTCAGTTGCCGGGGGCTTGACGGGTGACGGACACGTTCGACGCCTGCAGGCCCTTCTGGCCCTGCTCCACGTCGAATTCGACTTCGTCGCCCTCGTACAGGTTCCGGTAGCCGTCCCCTTGGATGGCCGAGAAGTGCACGAAGACGTCGGCGGAACCGTCGCCCTGCTCGATGAAGCCGTAGCCTTTTTCCGGGCTGAACCACTTGACCTTGCCTGTTGCCATGTTGAACCTGTTCCCTACCTGTCGCGCGACGGGGCGCGACCAAAACGAATTCCGGGCGGTGGCCCGGGGCCATTCCGAAACCTTCTTCGGAACGTCGCGACGATACGCCATGCGGGCCCCCGTTGTCACGCACGACGGCACCGACGCCGCGCCGCCCCCGGCCCGAACCGACCCGGAGGCGGCCGGAGCGGTACGGTTCGGGCATGCCCGACGCCCACCCCCGCTCCGCCGTACCGCCCCACGAACGCTGGGACGACGCCGCCCTCTTCGCGGACGTCGCCGCCTTCGACGCCGCCCTCGCCGACGTCGCACGGCGCCTCCCCGACCTCGCGCCCTTCGAAGGCACCCTCCACCAGGGCCCAGGGCGCCTCGCCGCCTTCCTCGCCGCGAGCGAAGCGATCGAACGCGACCTCGGCCGCCTCGCGGTGTGGGCGGCGATGGCCAGCAACGTCGACACCGAGGACGAAGCGGCGCTCGAGCGCGCCGATCGCGTCCAGGACCTCGGGACGCGCGTGGCGGAGGCCACCGCCTTCGCGACGCCCGAACTGCTGCGGATCGGCCTCGACGTCCTCCGCGACTGGATCCAGGACCCCGCCCTCCCCGACCGCGAACGGTGGCTCGCCCGCCTCGAGACCGAGGCCCCGCACGTCCGCAGCGAGGAGGTCGAAGCGCTCCTCTCCGCGCTCGGGACGCCGTTCGCCGGTGCGGCGACCAGCCACGCGCTGCTCGCCAACGCCGAACTCGCCTTCGCGCCCGCGCGCGACGCCGCGGGCGTCGAGCACGCCGTGACGCAGGCGCGCATCTCCGCGCACCTCGAGAGCCCCGACCGCGCTTTGCGCGAGAGCGCCTGGACCGCCTACGCCGACGCGCACCTGGCGCACCAGCGGTCGATGGCGACGCTCCTGACGACCGGCGCGCGCCAGACGAACCTGCTGGCCCGCGTCCGCGGGTACGACGACGCCCTGGCGATGACCCTCGTGCCGCTCGAGGTGCCCCGCGACGTCGTGACGTCGCTCCTCGCGACGTTCGAGGCGCACCTGCCGGTCTGGCACCGCTGGTTCGAGCTCAAGCGCCGGCACCTGGGCCTCGACCGCCTCGCCCCGTGGGACGTGCACGCCCCCGTGTGTCCCGCCCCGCCGCACGTCGGCTACGACGAGGCGGTCGGTTGGCTCGCCGACGCCCTCGCGCCGCTCGGGCGCGACTACGTCGACGCGATGCGCCGCGGCGCGCTGGACGAACGCTGGGTCGACCGCGCCCCGAACGACGGCAAACGCATGGGGGCGTTCAGCACCGGGACGCCCGACACGAAGCCGTACGTGATGATGAGTTGGACCGACGACCTGGCGTCGGCCAGCACGCTGGCGCACGAGCTGGGGCACTCGATGCACACGTACCTCGCGAACGGCGCGCAACCCGCGCGCTACGCGGGCTACACGCTGTTCGCCGCCGAGGTCGCCAGCAACCTTCACCAAGCGATGATGCGCGACCACCTCCTCCGCGAGCGGGCGGGCGACCGGACGTTCGAGCTCGCCGTGATCGACGAAACGATGGCGAACTTCGGGCGCTACTTCTTGATCATGCCGACCCTGATGCGCTTCGAGCTCGCGCTGCACGAGCGCGCGGAGGCGGGCGAGGGCCTGAGCGCGGACGCCCTGAACGACCTGCTCGCCGACCTGTTCTCCGAGGCGTACGGGCCCGCCATGGACGTCGACCGCGACCGCGTCGGGATCACGTGGGCGCAGTTCCACACGCACCTGTACGCCCGCTTCTACGTCTTCATGTACGCGACCGGCATCGCCGGCGCGCACGCCTTCGCCGGCCGCCTCCGGGACGGCACGCCGGACGCGGCGGAGGCGTACCTGGGCTTCCTGCGCGAGGGGGGACGCAGCGCCCCGCTGGACGCGATCCGGCGGGCGGGCGTCGATTTGGCGTCCCCCGCGCCGGTCGAGGCGGCGTTCGCGACGCTGGCCTCGCACGTCGACCGCTTCGAAGCGCTCCTGGAGACCTGACCCCCGGGGCATCCGACCCTGGCGGCGCGCGGTCCGACCCCCCATGCTCGGGGCTCGGTGGCGTCCGCCGCCGGGAAGGGAGCGGAGGTGACCCGCATCCTCGTCCTCGCCGGCCTCCTCGCCGCGATCCTGGTCGTGGTGCTGGTGGGCCTGCGCGTGCCCGCCGCCCCGTTCCCCGAACCGCCCCGCACCCAGGCGCCCGACACCGTCCCGGTCCCGCGGGACCTGCCCGCGCCGGTGGCGCGCTTCTACCGCGGCCTCTACGGCGACGCGATCCCGGTCACCCGGAACGTCGTGCTGACCGGCCGGGCGCGCCTCCGGATCCTGGGGGTCTCGATGCCGGCGCGGTGGCGCTTCACGCACGACGTGGGGCACGGCTACCGCCACGAGATCGTCGCGACCTGGTTCGGCCTCCCCCTCTTCGTCGTCGACGAGCGCTACCTGGACGGCGTCGCGGAAATGCGCTTGCCGTTCGGGATCGTCGAGACCGGCGCGACCGTCGACCAGGGCGCCAACCTGGCGCTCTGGGCGGAGGCGATGTGGTTCCCCGCCGCCCTCGCGACCGACCCGCGCGTCCGGTGGGAGGTCGTCGACGACGCCACCGCGATGCTGCACGTCCCCCACGGCGGCGACTCCGAGACGTTCATCGCCCGCTTCGACCCCACCACGACCCGCCTGACGGTCCTCGAGGCGATGCGCTACAAGGGCGCCGACGCGACGTCGAAGACGTTGTGGCTCACCCGCGCCGAGGCGTGGGGCGACGTGGACGGGCACCCGACGATGACGACCGCGAGCGTGCAGTGGCTCGACGAGGCGCAACCGTGGGCGACGTTCCGCGTCGATCACCTGCGCTTCGGGGTGGACGACCTGGACGCCCGCCTCGGGCGGACGCCCTGACCCCGACCGGGCGCCGTTCGCCCCCCCTCCCGCCCCCGCGGGCGTAGGCTAGGGCGGTGAGCGAGCTGCCGCCCGTCCTGTTGGTGTTCCTCTACGCGACGTTGACGGCGGTCGCCACCGGCCTCGGGGCGCTCCCCCTGCTCGCCCTCCGGCACGTCCCCGCGCGGGTGTTGGGCCTCGCGAACGGCGGGGCGGCGGGGTTGATGGTCGGCGCCAGCTTCCAACTGATGCGCGAAGGCCTGGAGCTGTCGATGCCGCGCACGCTGGTCGGCATGGCGCTCGGGCTCGCCGCGATCGTCGTCAGCCAACGCCTGCTCGAACGCCACGAGGGCGACGTCGGCGTCGCGGACCTCGCCGGCGCGTCGGCCCGCAAGGCGCTGTTGATCCTCGGCGTCATGACCGCCCACTCGTTCGCGGAGGGCATCGGCGTCGGGGTGAGCTTCGGCAGCACCGTGAGTTTCGGGATCTTCATCAGCCTCGCGATCGCCGTGCACAACGTGCCCGAGGGCTTGGCGATCAGCCTCTCGATGGTGCCGCGCGGCGTCCCGGTGTGGCGGGCGGCCTGGTGGAGCATCGTCTCCAGCCTCCCGCAACCGCTCATGGCGGTCCCCGCGTTCCTGTTCGTCGCGGTGTTCGAGCCGTTCCTGCCCGTCGGGCTGGGGCTCGCCGCCGGCGCGATGCTGTGGATGGCGCAGTCGGAGCTGCTGCCCGAGGCGACCGAGGCGGCGTCGAAGGAATCGGTGGCGACGACGTTCGTCCTCGCGCTCATGGCGATGGTCGCGTTCCAGGTGCTGATCGGCGGCTGACGCGCCGCGGCACACGCCCGCCCGCCGTCCGGCGGTACCGTTCGGGCGTCATGCCGCCCCGCCGCGCCCCGCGCGTCGCCGCCCCCCACCGGCCCCCCCGACGCCCCCTCGCCGGCCTCCTGACCGTCGTGGCGACGCTCGCGTGCCTCGGGAGCGCCGCAGCGCAGCGCGACGTCGTGCACCTCGCCCCGAACGACCCGTGGCCCGACCCCGCCCCCGGCAGCACCGTCGTTCTCGCGCCCGGCACGTACGACGGGCCGTGGACCGTCACGACGCCCGACGTGGTGATCGAGGGGACGGGCGCGACCCTGCGCGGCCCCGCGGAGGGGTCGGCGCTGGAGCTGCACGCCCCCGGCGTCGTGGTCCACGACCTGACGGTCGAGGGGGGCGGCACGAACCCGGACCTGTACGCCCCCGACGCCGCCGCCTGGCTGCTGGACTGCCACGGCTGCGTCCTGGAGGGCTTCACCGCGTCGGGCACGCCGGCGGGCCTCCGCATCGAGGCGTCGCGCGACGTGCGCATCGACGGCGCGACGTTGCGCGGCGGGCCCGAAGGGCCCGGCGTCACCGCCTACCAAGCCCCGAACCTCGCCCTCGTCGACCTGAACGTCCGCGGCTTCCTCGACGGGGCGTACGTCGAGCGCTCCGACGGGGCGCGCGTCGTGGGCGGCCACCTGCGCGACGCCCGGCGCTACGGCCTGCACGTCATGTTCGGCTCCGAGACCGTCCTGCGTAACGTCGCCGTCGCGGACGGCGGCGTGGGGTCGGCGGTGATGTACGCCCGCGACGCGCGGATCGAAGGCGTGCGGTTCACCGGGCACCGCGGCCCGCTGGCCTACGGCATGCTGCTGCAGGAGATGGACGGCGCGACGGTCCGCGACGTCGCGCTGGACGGCAACACGGTGGGCGCCCTGATCGTCTCCTCGCGCGACGTGCACCTCACGGGCGGCGCGGTGACCGGCAACGGCACCGGCCTCCTCGTGCGCCGCGCCGAGGGCGCCGGCGCGAGCGCCGTCCGCGCGGCCGGCGTCACCTTCGCCGGGAACGTCGGCGACGTCGCGGTCGACGACCCCGCCGCCTCCGTCGCGCTCCGCGGCAACGCCTTCGACGCCGCCAGCCCCCTCGACCGCGATCGCGACGGCGTGAGCGACGTCGCGCACCTCCCGACCTCCACGTTCGCGCTCCTCACGACCCGGACGCCGGACCTGTCGCTGTTCGCCCTCCACCCCGGCGTGACGCTGTGGGAGGCGGCGGAACGGCGCGTCCCCGCCCTCCGCACCGCCCGCCTCCGCGACCGCGCCCCCCGCCTCGCCGAACCCGCGGTCGGAGCGGCCCCATCGGGGGCCGGCGCCGCCCTCGCCGGCCTCGTCGCCGCCGCCGGTCTGGCGTTGGGCGCCTCGCTCGCGCGCGCCGGCTGGGCCCCCGCGCCGCCCGGAGGCGGGGCGGCGTGAGCGCCCTCCCCCTCGCCGACGTGCGGGCGGCGTCCGTCCCCGGCCGCATCGACGGCGTCGACCTGGAGGTCGGCGCGGGCGCGACGGTGGCGGTGATCGGCGCGAACGGCGCCGGGAAGTCGAGCCTCCTGCACGTCCTCGCCGGGCGCCTCCGGGCGCGCGGCGGGACGGTCCGCGTCGCGGGTCACGCCCCCCGTTCCACCGCCGCCGCGCGGGCGCGGGCGTACGTCCCGCAACGCATCGATCTACCCCCCCACGTTCGCGCGGGGGAGGTCCTCGCCGTCGCCGCCCGCGCACGCGACGCCGACGACGCCGCCCTGCGCGACGCCGCGACCCGCATGGGGCTTCACGACGTCCTCGCGCACCCGGTCGGGCGGCTCTCGGGCGGGATGCAGCAACGCGTCGCGCTCGCCGCCGGCCTCGTCGGCACCCCTCCGCTGTGGCTGTTGGACGAACCCGCGTCGGCGCTGGATGCCGGCGGGCTGGCCCGCCTCGGGGCGTGGGTCGCCGCCCACGCCGCCGCCGGCGGCGCGGTGATCACGAGCGCGCACCGGCCCGAGGAGGTCGCGGCGTTCGCCGACGACGCGGTCCTGCTGCGCGGGGGGCGACGCCTCCACCGGGGCCCGGTCGACGCGCTGTTCGAGGTCGTCGACGCGCGCGACGGCGCCCCCCTCGACCTGCCCGAGGGCGCCGTACCGCGCCGGATGCCCGGCCCGCGGCTCGCGCGGGCCCTCGAGGGGGAGGACCCGCATGCGTGACGCCGCGCGCCGCCGCGTCCGCGCCGCCGCCCTGGCCGGAACGCTCGCAGCCGCTCTGGCGACCGGCGCGCACGCCGGACCGTTGGGGGTGCGCGCCGACGACGCGTCGGCCTGCCACGCGCCCGCCTACCGGCAACTCCAGGTCGATCCCACCGCCCCCACCGCACCACCGCCGCCCACCCCCGACGTGGGGAGATCCACCGAGGTCACGCGGTTCGCGGCACCCCCTGCGCCCCACCCGGCCGACCTCGCACCGATCCGCGCGCGGGACGCCCGCGCCCCGCCGGCCCACGGCGCCTGATCCCCGTCCGTCCGCACCCGACGCCCGACCCGCGACACGAGGAGACCCGCATGACGACGCACGACGACACCCCGAACACGCCCCCCGAAGGCCCCCAGATCGACCGCCGGCGCTTTCTTGCGCGCCTCGCCGCCGCCGGCCTCGCCGCCCCGTTCCTGGGGACGGCGTGGGCGGACGGCCACGGCGGCATGGATCACGACGGCATGGACCACGATGCGATGGACCACGGCTCCATGGATCACGACGGCATGGATCACGACGGCATGGATCACGACGGTATGGCGATGGGGACCGGCGACGCCGTCGGACCCGACCGGCTCCCCGCCGCCGCCATTCCGTGGGAGGGCACGACGTGCAGCTTCTGCGGCATGACGATCGCGACGCCCGAGGGCGGCCGCCTCGACGCCGGCTTCCGGGAACGCACGTACGCGCAGATCGTCCTGGACGGCGACGTGGACGGCGCCTCCGTCCACCACTTCGAATCGATCGCCTGCATGACGAACTGGGCGTACGCGAAGGGGGTTCGCGACGGGCACGGCGCCACCTTCTACGTCGCCGACGAGGGCGGCGCGACGGCGCCCGACCACGGCCTGCTCGCCGCGCGGGGCGCCACGTTCCTGTGGGCCGAGGGGCTGCGGGTCAGCATGAACGCCCGCCTGGCGGCCTACCCGAACGACGCCGCCGCGGACGCCGGCCTCGCCCGCCTCGAGGCGCCCGGCCGGCACTACCGCCTGGACGCCGCGACGCTGTACGACCTCGCGCCGGTGCCGGAGATGAACCTGATCCCCCTCCTCGCCGAAGCGTCGGGGCTGCTGGCGGACTGACGTGCGCCGCCGCCACTTCCTCGCCCACCTCGCCGCGTGGGGCGCCGCCCTGGCGCTCCCGCGGGCGTGGGCGGACCCACGCCCGATCGACGACCGCATCGACGTCTGTCCCTACTGCGGCATGAAGGTGATCGACGCGCGCTTCGCGGCGCAGGTCGAGACGGAGGGCGGCCGGACCCTGACGTACGACGCGATCGAGTGCCTCCTCGATCACGCCGCCGGGCACGGCCCCCCACCCCCCGACGTGGCGGACGCCTGGCTCGCCGACCGCGTCGCCTCGTCGCGGGACGACGCCACCTGGCTGGCGGTCGACGCGGCCGTGCTGCTGCACCACCCGCGCCTTCGCACCCCGATGGGGGGCGGCCTCGCGGCGTTCGCGGACGCCGACGCCGCAGCCGCCTTCGCCGACGCCAACCGCCTCGACGGCGCCCGGACGCTCACGTGGGAGGCCGCCCGCCAGGAGGCGGACGGCCGCCCGTGGGTGCCGCCCTGGTGAGCGGTCGCCCTCGCCGCCGGCCCGGCCTG
>JAVLCF010000016.1 GCA_031581195.1 Trueperaceae bacterium
GGTCGCAATCCACCAGCCGCCCGGGACCGCCTCGAACGGGGGCGGTGGCGCCCCCCGCCCCGCCCGGACCTGCACGACGTCCGGCGCGAGGACCGGGAAGGTCAACGCGAGACACGCCCGCACCACCCGGTCGCGCGCCCACGGCAGCCACGCGCCGCCCTCCGGGTCGGGCAGGCTCACGTGCACGACGTCCAACTCCCCCGCCCCCGCCGCCCGCGTCATGCGCGGCGCCGCCGGCAGGTCGCCCGGCGCGAACGCGAGGACGTCGCCGTCGCGGTCGGCGGTGAGGCGGAGCGGGGGCTCCACCGCCGCGTAGCGCGGGGCGGGCGCCGCGAAGCCGGCGTCGTACGCCGCCATGCGTTCCGCCTCCACCGCCCGCGCGCGGGCCTCGAGGCGCGCCCGGTCGCGCAGCCCGAGCCGCGTGGGGTCCTCCAGCGCCGCGGCGACCTCCGCCGCCTCCGCCTCCAACGCCTCGACGTCGGACGCCGGCGCGGTCGCGGCGTCCCCCTCGAGCGCTCCGCGCCCGTCGTCGGCGCCGCCGTCCCGCCGGCGGACGCCCCGCCGCCAGCCCTCCACGCCCCCCCGCCAGCGCACCAGCACGCCGTCCTCCACCGTCGCGACGTCGCGCGCCACGGCGTCGGCGAAGCGGACGTCGTGCGTCACCACCACCCCGGCGGTGCCCGGGGCGCGCAGCAGGTCCTCGAGGCGTTCCAGGCCGCCTACGTCCAGGTCGTCCTCCGGCGTCTCGAGCAGCACCAGGTCCGCCTCCGAAGCCGCGAGCGCCGCCAGGCCGGCCCGCGCCCGCTCACCGCCCGACAGCGCGTCGGGGGTGGCGCGCCAGCGGTCGTGCGGGAGACCGAACGCCGCCAACAGCGACGCGGCGCGCCCGTCGTCCACCCAGCGCGTCACGGCCGCCCACGGCGACGCCCCCGCCAACCCCCGGTCGCGCCGGGATGCGAACCGGACCCGCGCGCCCGGCCGCACCGTCACGGTGCCCGCGTCGGGGCGGACCTCCGCCGCCAACGCCCGCAGCAGCGCCGCGGGCCCGCCCCCGCCCTGCCCGAGGATCGCCAGGACCTCGCCGTCCTCCAACCGCAGCGACGCCCGCACGCCCGCCGCCCCGTCCCCGCCCACGCGCAGGTCGGCGGCGTGCAGCAGCGGACCGCGCCCCCGCCCCTCGCGGACCGTCGTGCGCCCCACCGGGCGGGGCCCCATCGCCGCCGTCCGGCGGCCGTGCCCCCAGGCGGGGGCCGCGACGTCGAACGGCTGGCGGACGCTCCAAAGCCGCCCGCCCTTCACCTGCGCCGTCTGGCGCGCGATGCGCGCCAACCACGCCCGGTCGTGGCTCGCCGCGACGAGCGTCGTCTGCGCGGGCAGCGCCTCGACCTGCGCGGCGAACGCGTCGCGTTCGGGGACCGTGAGGCCGTTCGTCGGTTCGTCCAGCAGCAGCAGGTCCGGGCGGGTCGCTTCGGCGACCGCCCACGCCACCCGCCGGCGCGCGTCCGGCGGGAGGTCCGCGAGGCGCGTCGCGGGCGGCGCGCCGCCCGCCGCCGCCGTCACGGCGCGCGCGACGCGCCGTTCCGCGCGCCACCCACCGGCCGCCTCGAACGCCTCCTGCAGTGCCCCGTAGCGCCGCAGGTCCCCGCCGCCGGCCGCCAAGCGGTCCGCCTCGCGCGCCATGGCGGCCTCCGCCCGCCGGACCGGCGCGAGCGCCTCCCGCACGGCGTCGGCCAGCGTCGCTTCGCGGTCGTCGAGGGCGAGGCCGTCCTGCCGGAGGTGCGCGATGCGCAGGCCCGGCGCCCGCACGACCCGCCCCTCCGCGGGCGCGCGCGCGCCGGCCAGCAGCGCCAGCAGCGTCGACTTGCCGGCACCGTTGGGCCCCACGACGCCCCACCGGTCGCCGGGCCGGACCGTCCAGTCGACGCGGTCGAGCACCGCCCGTTCGTCCGCCCACACCGTCACGCCCCGTAGCGACGCCAACGCATCCACGCCCCCAGGATACGCGCGCGCCCGGCGCGGGCCGGTGGCGTCCAGGCCGAGGACGCGCGCGCCCCCGCACCGCGCCGAGGCCCACGGACGGGGGAGGGCGACGCGGCGTACCCTGCCGCATGCCCGACGCGCTCGATCCCGCCCGCACCCGCGACCTCGCCCTCGGCCCCGTCCGTTCCGACGGGCGCTACGTGGTCTACCTCGTCGATGCCGCGCAGCGCGCCCGCCACAACCCCGCCCTCGAGGAGGCGCTGCACCTCGCGGGGGCGCTCGGCGTGCCGGTCGTCGCGGCGTTCGCGCTCGACGCCCAGGAGCCCGGCCTCGGTGAACGGTCGGCGGCGTACCTCCTCGACGGGCTCGTGGACCTGCGCGACGCCCTCGCGGTGCGCGGCGTGGCGTTCGCCGTCCGCTACGCCGACCCCGCGACCCTCGCGCACGCCCTCGCCCCCGACGCCGCGGCGCTGGTCCTCGACCGCGGCTACCTCCGTCACCAACGCGCCTGGCGCGCCCGCCTCGCCCGCGAAGCGTCGCTGCGCGTCCGCGAGGTGGAGGGCGACGTCGTCGTCCCGGTCGACGTCGTCACCGACAAACGCGAGTGGGCGGCCCGCACGATCCGCCCGAAGCTCTGGCGGCACGCCGAGGCGCACCTGGTGCGCCCCACGCCCCAGCCGGTCGCCGTCCCCGCCGGCGATCCCCGGCTCGCCGACGGCCTGCCGCCCGTCGACCTCGACGACCTGGGCGGCGTCCTGGCGCACCTCCGCCTGGACGACCGGGCCGCGCCGGTCGCGCTGGAGGTCGGCGGGGAACGCGCCGCCGACCTCCGGTTCGAGGGGTTCCTCAATTCGCGCTTCGCGGCGTACGCCGCGCACCGCAACCAACCGCAGACCGACGACGTGAGCCACCTCAGCAAGGCGCTTCGCTACGGGCACCTCTCGGTCGTCGACGTCGCCCTCCGGGCGCGCGACGCGGCGAGCGACGCCGCCTCGCTCGACGCCTTCCTCGAGGAGCTCGTGGTGCGGCGGGAGTTGGCGATCAACTTCGTCGCGTTCTCCGAGGACTACGACGCGTACGCCACCCTCCCCCCGTGGGCCCGCACCACCCTCGCCGAGCACGCGAGCGACGCGCGGGACGAGGTGTACGACGAAGCGACGTTCGAGGCCGCCGCGACGCACGACCCGTACTGGAACGCCGCGATGCGCGAGATGCGCGCGACGGGCTACATGCATAACTACATGCGGATGTACTGGGGGAAGAAGGTCCTCGAGTGGACCTCCGACCCCGAAGCCGGCTTCGAGCTGCTGCGGACCCTGAACGACCGCTGGTTCCTCGACGGGCGCTCCCCGAACGGGTACGCCGGCGTCGCCTGGACGTTCGGGCTGCACGACCGGGCGTGGACCGAACGCGCGGTGTTCGGCAAGGTCCGCTACATGAACGCCGCGGGCCTGAAACGCAAGGCGGATCCCGACGCCTACGTCGCGAAGGTCGCGCGCCTCGAGGCGGAGGCGCACGCCGCGGACGGCGGGCGGTTCCGGCGCTGAACCCGGCAGCGCGACCGGCGGGCCGCCCCCCGCCGGGTAGACTCGCCGCGTGAAGCGCTTCACCGTCCGCGGCACCAACCAGGGGTTCGTCTGCCTGCACTGCGGCGCGGACGTCGCCCCCCTCGCGGGCGGATCGGTCCGCAACCACTGTCCCGCCTGCCTCTGGTCGCTGCACGTCGACGTCGACCCGGGCGACCGGGCGTCCGACTGCGGCGGTCCGCTCGCGCCGGTCGGTGCGGAATCGGTCGGGGGGAAGGGCTGGCGGATCGTGCACCGCTGCACCGTCTGCGGCGCCGAACGCCGCAACAAGGCGGCGCTCGACGACCCGACCCAACCCGACGACTACGACGCGCTGATCCGCCTCACCCTCCCGGTCGGCGCGCAGGAGGTCCCCACGTGACGTCCGTCCCCACGCCCCCCGACCCCGACGCCACCTTCGATCCCCTCCGCGACCGCCTGTTCGTCGCCGACGCCGTGCGGACCCTCGAGGACGGCGTCCCGGCCGGCGCGGTGGAGGGCGACGCGGTCGCGGTCCGCGGCGGCCGCATCCTCGGGGTGGGCGCCGCCGCCGACCTCGCGCCCCGCCTCGCGGACGGCTTCGAACGCGTCGAGCTTCCCGGCGCGACGTTGACGCCCGGCTTTCACGATGCGCACGTCCACCTCGGCTACCACGGGCTCGAACGCGCGCAGGTGCCGCTGGGGGACACGACCTCGTTCGACGCGGCGATCGCCCGCCTCGCCGAGCGCGCGGCCGCCCTCCCGCCCGGCACGTGGGTCGAGGGCGCCGGCTTCGCGCTGCAACGCTGGGGCGTCCGCCGGCCCGACCGCGCGCCGCTGGACGCCGCGCTGCCCGACCACCCGGTCCTGATGCGCAGCCAGGACCACCACGGCGCCCTCGCGAACGCCGCCGCGCTCGCCGCCGCCGGCGTCGATGCGGCGACGCCCGACCCGCCCGGCGGGGAGGTCGTCCGCCGAGCCGACGGCACCCCGACCGGCGAACTGCTGGAGCGCGCCGTCGAGCTCGTGGCCGGCGCCGTGCCCGCCCCCAGCGACGCGGCGCTCGCGGCGGCCCTGTACGACGGCGCGCGGCACCTCGCGTCGCTCGGCGTGACGACCGTTCACCACATGGCGTACGAGCCCGCCCGGAACCACCGCGCCATCGCCCGCGAAGCGAGCCGCGCGACGTTCCCGCTGCGGGTGTGGGCCTGCCTGATGCAGGAGGACCTCGAGGCCGCCGAAGCGCTCGGCGTGGCGACCGGGCAGGGGGGCGACCGCTACGAGGTCGGCGGCGCGAAGTTCTTCGTCGACGGAGCGCTCGGGAGCCTCACCGCCTGGATGGAGGCGCCCTACCTCGGGCACGACGACGCCGGGCGGGTCGTCACCGACCCCGCGGTCCTGCACGAGCGCGTCGGGCGCGCCGTCGCCGCCGGCCTGACGCCGGTCGGGCACGCGATCGGGGACGCCGCCGTCGCGGCGCTCCTCGACGCCTTCGAGGCGCACGCGCCGGCCTGGCGCGCCGCCGGCCTCCGCCCCCGCGTCGAGCACGCGCAGCACGTCGCGCCGCGCGACGTCGTGCGGCTCGGTCGCTTGGGGCTCGTCGCCTCGATGCAACCGCTCCACCTGACGTTCGACGCCCCCACGATCCACCGAGAGCTGGCCGACCGCATCGACCGGGCGTACCCCGTGCGCAGCCTCGCGGAGGCGGGCGCGACCGTCGCGTTCGGAAGCGACACGCCGGTCGCGCCCCCCGACGTGGTCGCGACCCTCCGGGCGGCGACCGAACGCCGCGGGTTGAACGACCTCGTCGTCGGTCCGGACGAGGCGCTCACGCCGCTCGCGGCGGTCCGGGCGTACACCCGCGGGGCGGCGGCCGCCATCGGCCGGGAGGGCACGTCCGGCGTGCTGCGCCCCGGCGCGGACGCCGACCTGACCGCCTGGAGTCACGACCCGACCGCCGGCGCGTACGACGACCTGCGAGCGCTCGCCACGGTCGTGGCGGGCCGGGTTGCCTACCGCGCCTGAGGGCGCCGCGCGGCGGCGTTCAGGCGCCCACCCGCAGCTCCGCGACGCGGCCCCCCGCGCTGCGCGTCGCCAGGAACCAGAGGGCGTCGGCGACGCCGAGCGGCGCGATCCAGCCGGACCGGTCGGCGTCCGGCATCGCCTCGCGGTTCGCGAGCGTATCCAGCGTCCCGTCCACCACCACCGTCGCGACGTCCACGCCGCGCGGCCCGACCTCCGCGGCGACCGAACGCAGGTACGCCTCGAGCGCCGCCTTCGAGGCGGCGTAGGCGGCCAGCTTCGCGGCGCCGCGCGCCGCGCCGGCCGACACGCCGAGGACGTGCCCGCGGCCCGCCTCGACGAGGTCGGGAAGGAACGCACCGGTCAGCGTCGCGGCGGTCATGAGGTTGATGTTCAGTTGGCCCTGCAGCGCCTCCGCCGTCAGGTCGAGCGCCGACCCGGCGGCGAACCCTCCGGCGACGTTGAGGACGGCGTCGACCGGCCCGACCTCGGTGCGGGCGACGTCCGCGACGTGCGCGGCGGCGGCGGGGTCGAGCAGGTCGGCCTGCACGACGTGCGCGTCGGGGAAGGCGGCCCGGACCTCGTCGGCGCGGTCGTACACCGGGAGGACGAGGGTGCAGCCCTCGGAGGCGAAGCGTTCGGCGACGACCGGACCGAGGTGGCCGGTCGCGCCGCTCAGGACGACGGTGCGGGGCGCCGCGGGCGCGCCGCGCGGGGGGGTGGGGGACGCGTGGGACATGGGAACCCTCCTTCGCGCGCAGGCTACCCGCCGGCGCCGCCGGGGTCGGTGCCGCACGCCGCGCTATCCTGACGGCATGGACGCTTCGCCCTCCACCGACGCCCGTCCCGCCCCCGACGTCGCGACCCGCCTCTCGGCCCTCCTCGCCGACGCCCGCGCGGCGCAGGCGGCGCTGCCGGACGGGCCGCGGGACGCCGGCCTCCGAGCGATGGCGGAGGCGTTGCGCGCGTCGGCGGGCGACGTCGTCGCGGCGAACGCGACCGACGTCGCCCGCGCCCGGGAGGCGGGGACCAGCGAGGCGCTCGTCGACCGCCTCCGCCTCGACGCCGACCGGGTGGAGGCGATCGCGGCGGCGTGCGAAGCGGTCGCCGACCTGCCCGACCCCCTGCACCGCGTGCGGTCGGGGTGGCGGCTGGACGCCGGCCCCGAGGTGCGGGAGGTGACGGTGCCGTTCGGGGTGATCGGCATGATCTACGAGTCGCGCCCCAACGTCACGGTGGACGCCGCCGCCCTCGCCCTGAAGGCGGGCAGCGCCGCGGTCCTGCGCGGGAGCGGGTCGGCGCGCGCCAGCAACGCCGCGCTGGTCGCCGCGATGCGGCGGGGGGTGGCGGCGGCCGGCCTGCCGGAGGGCGTCGTGCAGGCGATCGACGATCCCGACCGCGCGTTCGTCGACGCGTTGCTCGCCGCGCGCGGCGAGGTGGACCTGGTGATCCCGCGCGGGGGTGCGTCGCTGATCCGGCACGTCGTGGAGCACGCCCGCGTGCCGGTCGTCGAGACCGGCGTCGGGGTGTGCCACCTCTACCTGCACGCCGACGCGGACCCCGACGTCGCCGAAGCGATCGCGGTGAACGCGAAGGTGCAGCGGCCGGGGGTGTGCAACGCCATCGAGACGCTGCTCGTCGACGAGGCGGCGGCGGACGCGTTGCTGCCGCGGGTCGCGGCGGCGCTCGCGCGGCAGGGGGTCGAACTGCGCGGCGACGCGGGCGCCCGGGCGCGGGTCGACATGGCCGAAGCGACGGACGCCGATTGGGCGGAGGAGTACCTGGACCTGACGTTGGCGGTGCGGGTGGTGCCGGACGAGACGGCGGCGTTGGCGCACGTCGCGCGGTACGGCACGGGGCACAGCGAAGCGATCGTGACGCGCTCGCGCGAGGCGGCCCGCCGCTTCCAGCGGGAGGTGGACGCCGCCGCGGTGTACGTCAACGCCTCGACGCGCTTCACCGACGGGTTCGTGTTCGGGTTCGGCGCGGAGATCGGCATCAGCACGCAGAAACTGCACGCGCGGGGGCCGATGGGGCTCGCGCAGTTGGTGACGACGAAGTACCTCGTCGAGGGGGCGGGGGAGACCCGCCCCTGAGCGACGCCCACGCCCGGGGTGAGGCGGCATTTGTTTCGTCCTGGACGGGCCTCGCCGTTTGACCGGAGGGGCGCCGGCGGGGTAGCATGACGCGGTTGGGCGGCGTCCGTCGCCCGCCTGGGAGGGCACCCTTTGAGCGACTACACCGCAGACAACATCCGCGTCCTGAAGGGCCTGGAGGGCGTACGCATGCGCCCCGCCATGTACGTGCAGGGCGGCACCGGGGTCGACGGGTACCACCAACTGTTGACCGAGATCATCGACAACGCCATCGACGAGGCGCTCGCCGGGTACGCGACGACCGTGCAGGTCACGCTGCTGCCCGACGGCAGCGCCCGCGTCCGCGACGACGGGCGCGGCATCCCCGTCGACGTCATGGAGGACGAGGGCCGCCCCGCCCTCGAGGTGATCTTCACGGAACTGCACGCCGGCGGGAAGTTCGACAGCAAGGCCTACAAGGTGTCGGGCGGCCTGCACGGCGTCGGATCGTCGGTCGTGAACGCGCTGTCGGAATACCTCGAGGCGGAGGTCGTCAAGGACGGGACGCGCTACAAGCTCCGGTTCGACGCCGGGGCGGTGACGCACCCCGTCGACGCGATCGGCACCGCCCCGAAGAGGGAGCACGGCTCCACCGTCACCTTCAAGCCGGACGCCTCGATCTTCAAGGAGATCGAAGGCTTCGAGTACGACCGCATCCGCCGCCGCCTCCGGGAACTGGCGTTCCTGACCGGCGGCGTGAAGATCGAGCTCGAGGACCTCCGGCACGACGAGCCGCGCCGCGAGACGTTCCTCGAGCGGGGCGGCGTCGCGGCGTACGCCGACGCGCTCGCGGGCGGCTCCGCGCGGTTGTACGACGCGCCGGTGCACCTCGGCGCCACGACCGTCGTGGAGCAGGACGGCGTCGAGCACGAGATCGAGGTCGAGGTCGGCCTCATCCACACCACCAGCTACGGCCAGGAGCTCGTGACCTACGCGAACATGATCACGAACCGCGACGGCGGTACGCACCTGACCGGCTTCAAGACCGCCTACACGCGCGTCCTGAACACTCACGCGAAGGCGAAGAAGCTCCTCAAGCAGGGCGACGTGACGCCGACCGGTGAGGACTTCCTCGAGGGCATCCACTGCGTCATCAGCGTCAAGTTGGGCGACCCGCAGTTCGAAAGCCAAGCGAAGGTGAAGCTCCTCAACCCCGAAGCGCAGTCGGCGGTGAACCGCGTCGTCGGGGAGAAGTTGGCGGAGTACTTCGAGGAGAACCCGAAGGTCGGCAAGGTCATCATCGAGAAGGCGGCGCAGGCGGCGAAGGCGCGGGAGGCGGCGCGGAAGGCGAAGGACCTCGTACGGCGCGCCAACCCGCTCGACAACGACGAACTGCCCGGCAAGCTCGCCGACTGCAGTAGCGGCGACCCGTCGGTCAGCGAGATCTACATCGTCGAGGGGGACTCCGCCGGCGGCAGCGCCAAGCAGGGGCGCGAACGGCGCTTCCAAGCGATCCTGCCGCTGCGCGGCAAGATCCTCAACGTCGAGCGGGCGCAGATCAACAAGATCCTCGAGAACGCGGAGATCCGCGCCATGATCGGCGCGATCGGGGCGGGCATCGAGGGCGCCAGCCAAGACCGCCAGTTCGACCTCGCGGCGGTCCGCTACCACCGCATCATCATCATGACCGACGCCGACGTCGACGGAAGCCACATCCGGACGTTGCTGCTCACGTTCTTCTACCGCTTCATGCGGCCCCTCATCGACGAGGGCTACCTGTTCATCGCCCAGCCGCCCCTCTACGGCATCCGCGAGGGCCGCAAGAAGGACCTCTTGTACCTCTTCGACGACGAGGCGCTCGAGACGTACCACCGCGAGCACGCCGGCAAGACGTACGAGGTGCAGCGCTTCAAGGGGTTGGGGGAGATGAACCCCGAACAGTTGTGGGAGACCACCATGAACCCCGAAACGCGCGTCCTGAAGCGCGTCACGGTCGCCGACGCCCTGGAGGCGTCGGAGGTGTTCGAGATGCTGATGGGGACCGAAGTGCCGCCCCGCCGCGCGTTCATCGAGGACAACGCGCACGTCGCGGAACTCGACGTCTGACGCCGCCCCCGGCGTCCAGCGGCGAGGGGCCGCCCGCACCCGCGGGCGGCCCCTTCCTCAGGGGCGGTCGGGTGGGTCGACCGCCAGGTGCGGCACCGTCCCGCCGCCCGCCACCGCGGTGACGGCGTCCGCCACCATCCGCGCCATCTCCGCCCGCGTGTCCGTCGTCGCCGACCCCAGGTGCGGGGCCAGCACGACGTTCGGGAGGTCCGCCAGGCCGTCGGCGAGCGCCGGTTCGCGCTCGAACACGTCGAGGCCCGCCCCGGCGATCGTGCCGGCGCGCAGCGCCTCGACGAGCGCCGCCTCGTCGATCACCGTGCCGCGCGCCGTGTTGATCAGCAGCGCCCCCGCCTTCATCGACGCGAGCGCCGCCCCGTCGATCAGGTGGTGCGTCTCCGGCGTGCCCGGCGTGTGTAGGCTCACGACGTCCGCGGTGCGCAGGAGGTCGGCGAGGGGCAGGTGCCGCGCCCCGAGCGCCGCCTCCGCCTCCGGCTTCCGCGTGCGGGCGGCGTAGACGACCCGCATCCCGAAGCCGGTCGCGCGGCGGGCGGCGGCCTGCCCGATGCGACCGAAGCCGACCACCCCGAACGTCCGGCCGGACAGAGGCGTCCCCAACAGTTGGTCGGGCGCCCAGCCGCCCCACCCGCCCGAGCGCACGAGCGCGTCGCCCTCCACCACCCGGCGGGCGACGGCGAGCAGCAACGCCCACGCCATGTCGGCCGTCGCGTCGCTGAGCACGTCGGGGGTGTGCGCCACCGCGATCCCCCGCGCGCGGCAGGCGTCGAGGTCGACGTTGTCGAGGCCGACCGCGTAGTTCGCGACGACCTTCAGCGACGGGCCGGCCGCATCGAGGAGGTCGGCGTCGACCCGGTCGGAGAGGAGCGTCACGAGGCCGGTCGCACCCGCGACCGCGGCCCGCACGGCCTCGCGGGTGGGGGGGCCGTCCCCGTCCAGCGTGACGACGTCGAAGCCGGCGTCGCGCAGCGTGGAGGCCGCGGGGCCGGGGAGGGCGTGGGTCAGGACGACGGTGGGCATGCCGCACGATACCCGGGCCCACGCGAAACGCGCCGACCCGAGGGGCCGGCGCGCGTCGCGGGGGGCGCGGGGCGCCCGGTCAGTCGAGGGTGGGTCGAAGCTCGACGACGTCGGTCGCGGCGAGGCCTTCGCCCTGGGCGGCCGCCACCTCGTCCGGCGTGAACGGTTCGAACGTCGCGTCCAACGCGTCGGCGTTGTCCCACGCGCTCGTGACGTAGTTCAGGACCGCGGCGACCTCCGCGTCGGACAGCGTCGACCAGGCCGGCATCGCGCCGGCGTACGTCATGCCGTCCACCACGATTTCGCCCTGCAGCCCGTACAGGAGGCTCCGCACCAGGTAGCCGCGCCCGCCGTCGGCGGTCGCGAGGGCGGCGGCGTGCCCACCGTTCAGGGGCGGGAAGGCGCCGGGGACGCCCGCCCCGGACGCCTGGTGGCAGGAGGCGCAGACGGTGGCGTACACCGCTTCGCCGTCCACGGCGGCCGCTTGCGCCGCCGCGTCCGCCGCGCCGTCGGCCGGCGCGGCGTCGGTGGGCAGCGGCGTATCGAGGGCGTACAGCTCGAGGTCGACGCCGCGTTCGGCGACGAGCGCCATCGCGTGCTCGATGTCGAGGCGCGCGCGGTCCTCCCCGACGCGTTCGAACCCGTCGAGGTCCTCCGTGGCGGTCGCCAACGTCGTTTCGTACTGCGCGTCGTCCAGCGCCTCGAACTGGCCTTGCGGGCGGGCGGTCGCCAGGATCAGGATCGCGACGAGGATCGCGACCATCCCGACGCCGGACACGATGAAGGCGGTCCGGACGCCCTGGCGCGTCACCAACAGGCGGTCGTCGGGGCCGGCGTCAGGCATGCGGGTCCGCTCCCTTCAGGCGCGGGTCGTGCACGGGCAGGACCGGGTGCGCGGCGAGGCGCCGCAGGTAGAAGAACGCCCACACGCCCCCGATGCCGACGAAGATCGCGGCGTCGGCGAGGGTGAGGGGGAAGCCGCCCCGCTCGAAGGCGGGCACGACGAAGTACACGAGGTTCACGACCATCACCGCCAACGCCCACACCGCCACGATCGACAGCGCGCTGCGCTTGCGTTTCACCCAGCGGGAGAACAGGATCACGAACGGCGCGAGGAACCCGAACGCCAGCAGGAAGCCGCCGACGGCGAGCCAGCCGGGCCCGAGGCGGACGGTGTACCAGCCGGCCAACTCGGAGACGTTGCCGCTCCAGATGATGATGAGTTGCGAGAAGGAGACGTACGCCCAGAACATCAGGAACGCCATCAGGAAGTTGCCGAGGTCCTGGAGCCGCGTTTCGGTGAGGAGCTCGTCGACCTTCGCGTTGCGGCCCGCGAGGGCGACGACGGTCAGGATGACGAGCGCGACGGCGCTGATCGCTTGGCCCGCCATCAGGATGACGGAATAGATGCCCGACCACCACTCCGGCGTCAGCGACATCGCCCAATCCCGCCCCGCGAACGTCATGGTGAGGACGTACACGACCAGCCACAGGCCCGATTGGCGCTTGAGGCCGTAGCCGATGCGGCCGCTGGCGGTGGCGTCGCGGTCCTGGCGGGCGGAGCCGCGCAGGTACAGCCAGGCGGCGAGGATCCAGAGGCCGAAGTACAGCGCGGCGCGCACGACGAAGAACGGCGCGTTCAGGTAGGCGGTCTTCGCCGCGACGAGGGGGTGGTCGGCGACGTACGCCGCGTCGGTCCAGACGAACAGGGCGTTCATGCCGAACAGGACCGGGAGGAACAGCAGCGCCATGATCGGTAGGAGCGACACGCTGGCTTCGAGGGGGCGTTGCACGAGGGCGCTCCAGCCGCCGCCCGCCATGTGCCCCACGACCAGCATCACCAGGCTCCCGAGCGACAGGCCGACCCAGAACAGGAAGGCCAACAACCACGATTGGTACACCAGGTCGCCGCTGGCGAGCAGCACCCCACCGATCAACCCGACCGCTCCGAGCAGGAGCGCCACGACGGGGGCCCGACTCACGTCGATGCGTTCCATGTCAGCGCACCTCCCCGGTCGCGGCGTCGAGCTCCTCGAGGATCTCGGCCGGGACGTCGTCCAGCGTCGCGTTCTGCGAGAGTTGCAGGGCGCGGACGTACGCCACGATCGCCCAGCGGTCCTCGACCGGAATGCGCGAGGCGTAGCTGTACATGCGTCCGAACCCGTTCGTGATGGCGTTGTAGTAGTACCCGGCGGGCGAATCCAGGAGCCGCTGCTCGTGGAACGAGGCGGGCTGCACGAAGCCCTTCTGCACGATCATGCCGTTGCCGTCCCCGTTGTAGTTGTGGCACACCGAGCAGAAGATGTCGTAGCGTTCCTGCCCCCGGCGCAGCAGGTCCTCGCTGACCTCGATCGGCAGCTCGCTCACGAACCCGCCGTCGCCCATGCCGGTCAGGTAGACGGGATCGATCGCGCCCCGCTCGCGCGAGATCGTGCCCTCGGGCAGCGGCCGCGACGAGGCGCCGTCGGCGAAGAAGGGGCTGGCTTCGTACGTCTCCGCCTTGGGTTGGTCGTACATGTTGCGACCGCAGGCGGACACCACGAGGGTGGCGGCCAGCGCGAGCGCCAGAAGGCGCAGAGGACGGCTCATTTCGCGACCTCGCTCACCTGCAGCGGCGCGTGCCGCTCCAGGAACGACCGGGTCGCGTCGGGGTCGAACTGCGGGTCGTCGGCTTCGATGCACAGGAAGAACCGGTCGCGCGTGGCGCGCTCGAAGTTCGGCGTCGAGAAGATCGGGTGGTAGGGGCGCGGCAGGCCGTTGCGGCCCAGCATGAACAGGCCGGCGGTGAAGGCGCTGAACAACACCGTCATCTCGAACGTGATGACGATCCAGTTCGGCCAGCTGTTGAGCGGCTTGCCGCCGATGTTGAGCGGGTAGTAGATCACGTTGGCGTAGTACTGCATGAAGAAGCCGAGCAACGCCCCCACGATCCCGGCGGCGAGGACGATCCAGCCGAGCCGGGTGGGGGTCATGCCGAGCTTCTCGTCGAGCCCCTCGACGGGGTAGGGCGTGTAGGCGTCCATGTTCGCGTAGCCGGCGTCGCGGGCGGCGTCGGCGGCGGCCTCGAGCTGCTCGACCGCTTCGAACTCCGCGACGAGGCCGTGCAGCGCCTCGGGGGCGATGGTGGCGTCGGGTCCGGAGGTGCTCACGACGCCCCTCCCTTCTCCGCGACGACGTCGGCCCGGATCTCCTCGAACGGGTCGGACCCGTGGTGCGCGTCGTGGTGGGCGAGCTCCTTCATCTCCGTCGTCGCGATGGAGGGCAGGAGCCGGATGAACAACAAGAACAGCGTGCCGAACACCCCGAAGGTGCCCAGGTAGAGCGACCAATCCCAGAAGGTGCTGACGTAGTCGCCCCAACTGCTGGGTAGGAAGTCCTTCGTGAGGGTCACCGCCACGATCACGAAGCGCTCGAGCCACATGCCGATGCTGACGATGATGGAAATCACGAACAACGCCAGCGGGTTCTGCCGGATGCTGCGGAACCACAGCGGTTGGATCGCGACGCCGTTCGCGAGGATCAACAGCCAGAACGCCCACCCGTGATCCGCGCCGAACACGCGGTTGAGGGCCATGAAGCGCTCGAACTCGACGCCGGAGTACCAGGCGTCGAACAGCTCGACGCCGTAGCCGTAGACGACGATCAACCCGGTCGCGAGCATCAACTTCGCGGCGTTGTCGAGGTGCCGCATGGTGATGAGGTTCTGCAGCGCGAACGCCTTGCGCAGCGGGATCGCCAGGATCAGCACCATCGCGAAGCCGGCGAACACCGCGCCGGCGACGAAGTAGGGCGGCATGATCGTGTTGTTCCAGCCGGGCACCTGACTGACGGCGAAGTCCATGGCGATCGTCGAGTGGACCGACAACACCAGCGGGAACGACAACGCCGCGAGGAGCAGGTAGGCGCGCTGGTAGCGCTGCCACGCCTTCGCCGATCCGTTCCAGCCGAGCGCGAGGGTGGCGTACAGCAGCCGCTGCGCCTTCGTGCCCGCGCGGTCGCGGAGCGTCGCGAGGTCGGGGATGAGGCCGATGAACCAGAACAACACCGAGACGCTGGCGTACGTCCCGATGGCGAACAGGTCCCAATCCAACGGGCTGCGGAACTGCGGGAACAGCCCGTACGTGTTGGGGTAGGGCAGCAGCCAGTAGAAGACCCACGGGCGGCCCAGGTGGAGGATGGGGTAGAGGCCGGCGTTGACGACCGCGAAGATCGTCATCGCTTCGGCGAAGCGGTTGATCGAGGTTCGCCACGGCTGCCGGAACAACAGCAGCGCGGCGCTGATCAACGTGCCGGCGTGACCGATGCCGATCCACCACACGAAGTTGATGATCGGCATGCCCCACGCGACGGGGACGTTGTTGCCCCAGATGCCGGTCCCGACCGTGATCAGCACCACGATGGAGATCAGGTACAGCCCGAGCAGGGCGAGGGAGATCCCCATGCCGATCCACCACCAGCGCGGGGTCTCGCCGACCCCGCCCAGCACCGGCGTGTTGACGACGTCGTCGATCCCCGCCGGCGTTTGGCCGCGCCCGATGACGCGGTTCGTCTCCTGGATGCCGGGCGTGCGGACGCTCATCCGTGCCCTCCCGACTCCCCGGCGAGGGTGGGGTGCGGGTTGCGGACGTGCGCGAGGTAGCTGGTGCGCGGCACCGTGTTGAGCTCCTCGAGGACCGCGTAGTTCAGGACCGAGCGTTTGGTCGCCACGACGCGGCTGTCGGGGTCGCTCAGGTCCCCGAACTGGATCGCTTCGGTCGGGCAGGCCGCCTGGCAGGCGGTCACGACCTCGCCGTCCTGGATGCGCCGGTCCTCGTTGTTCGCCTGGATCCGCGCGCGGCTGATGCGTTGCGTGCAGTACGTGCACTTCTCCATCACGCCGCGGCTGCGGACGGTGACGTCGGGGTTGTTCGCGAGCGACATCTCCGTCGCGTTCGTGTCCAGCTCGGCGTACTGCAGGTAGTTGAAGCGCCGCACCTTGTAGGGGCAGTTGTTCGAGCAGTAGCGCGTCCCGACGCAGCGGTTGTAGACCATGACGTTCAGGCCCTCGTGGTCGTGCACCGTCGCGCCGACCGGGCAGACCGGTTCGCAGGGCGCCTTCTCGCAGTGCTGGCAGGCCATCGGCATGGAGTAGAAGCTGGGGTCGTCGATGTCGCCGGCGTAGTAGCCGTCGACCCGGATCCAGTGCATCTCCCGGCCGACGAGGACCTGGTCCTTGCCGACGATCGGGACGTTGTTCTCGCTCTGGCAGGCGGTGACGCAGGCGTTGCAGCCGGTGCACACCGACATGTCGACGACCATGCCCCACGCGTACGACTCGTAGACGTAGTCGTCGTACAGGTCGTAGTCGTGGTGCTTGACGGGGTGCACGAAGTGCGGCCCGTCCGGTTCCGCCTGGAGGTCGGCGAGGGTGCCGTGCCGGACGATGTGACGCCGTTCCCCGGTGCCCTCGAGCGCGTTGTGCAGCTGCGTGGAGGCCAGCTTGTGGCGGCCGCGCACCTTGCGCGCCGTCACCGCCGCCGCCTCGCTCGCGGGCCCCTGCAGGAGCGGGTAGGCGTCGACCCCGACGCCGGCGGCGACCTGGCCGGCCGCCTCCCGCCCGAAACCGAGGTGCAGCTGGACGACGCCGTCCGCTTGCCCGGGCAGGATCCAGACGGGCGCGGTCACGCGGGTGCCGTCCCGGTCGATCTCGAGGAGGTCCTCGTTCTTCACGCCCAGCGTTTCCGCCGTCCGGGCGCTCAGCAGCGCGGCGTTGTCCCACGTCAGTTTCGTGAACGGTTTCGGCAGCTCCTGCAGCCACCCGCTGTTCGCCCAGCGGCCGTCCTCGAGGCTGGGGTCGGGCCGCAACCACAGCACCAGGTCGTCCCCGCCGCGCGGAAGGCGCTCGGGGGCGCGCGGCGCGTCGGTGACCGTCGTCGGGGCCTGCGTGCCGGGGATCGCGCCGCGGTGGACGGCGTCGCGCCAGAAGGCGTCGAACGGGCCGTCGACCTGCGCCTCCCACGTCGCGCGCACGAGGTCGTGCGCGGTGGCGTCCGGATTCCCGTTCAGCAACGCCAGCAGCTCGAGGGGGGAGCGCCCCCCGTAGAACGGCTGGATGATGGGTTGTTGGATCGCGGCGGTGCCGTCGTACGCGCGGGCGTCGCCCCACGCCTCGAGGTGGTGCGCCATCGGCACGTGCCAGGTGGCGGCCAGCGCCGTTTCGTCGCGGTAGAGGCCCATGTGGACGACGTTCGCGACGTTCTCCATGGCGGCCGGCAGGTCCGCGTCGGCGGGGGCGGTCGCGACCGGGTTGGCGCCGATCACGATCAGGGTGTCGATCTCCCCGTCCTGCATCGCGTCGGCCAACGCCCGGATCGAGGTGCCGTGGTCCTCCGGCTTCGCCTCCACCGGCTCGTGGACCGTGACCGGCCCCCCGAACGCATCCAGCGCGTGGTTCATGGCGTGCGCGAGGGCGTGGACCGCGGCGGGTTGCTGCGGTCCGGCGACCACCATCGCCGCGCCGCGGTGCGCCTCGAGGTCCTCGACGAGCGCGTCGACCCAGCCGGGGTCGACCGCGGCGGGCAGCTCTGCGTCGGGGGCGTCGACCCCCAGGCGGGCGGCGACGACGGCGGCGAGCGCCGCGACGTCGGCGGGCGCCAACGCCAGCCGGTGGTCGGCGAGCGACCCGGTCGGCGAGGGCGCGACCTCGGCCATCCAGAGGCGGTTCATGGCGTCCTCGGCGCTGCGGACCCGGCGCTTGGCGGCGAAGTCCTTGGCGTGCGCCAGGCGTCCCGGTCCCTCGTTCGTGAAGTCGGCGTCGAGGCCGAACACGACGTCCGCGGCGTCGAAGTGATGGACGACGGTGACGTCCCGCCCGAACGCCTCGCGCGCGCCGAGGATCGCCCCGTCGGCGTGCCGTGGGTCGTACTGGTGCCAGCGGAGGCCGGGGTAGCTCGCCTGCAGGTCGGCGATGCCGCGCGCCATCGAGGGGCTGGTGACCGTCTCGGTCAACAGCGCGACGCGGGCGCCGTCCCCGAGGTCGTCGAGGGCGGCGGCGAGGTCCTCCCAGGAGCGGGTCGCGCCGTTCTCGGTGATCGCTTGGCTGCGTTCGGGGTCGTACAGCTGCAGGACGGTCGCCTGCGTCGTCGCCGACGTCGCGCCGCGGCTGGCGGGGTGGTCGGGGTTCCCCTCGACCTTCGTCGGGCGGCCCTGGTGGCTTTCGGCCAGCAGGCCTTCGGCGTACCCGCCGTGATCGATCAACGTGGCGAAGAACAGCGGCCGGCCGGGCACGATCTCCTCGGGCGCCTCGACGTACGGCACGATGGTCTCGTTCGGCAGCGTCGGGCGGGCGCAGCTGGAGAGCCCGGCGAGGGCGAGCGACGCGCCGAGCAGCTTCAGGAAGTCGCGCCGCCGCAACGACGCTTCGAGCGGGGCCGCCTGGCGCGGGAACTCCTTCGCCATGAACGACTGGAACGCCTCGGTGTCGGCGAGCTCGTCGAGGCCGCGCCAGTACTCCGCGCCCTTGGCGTTCTCGAGGCGCGCGCGGATCGCTTGGACGGACGGGGCCTCCTGGACGGCGTCGACCTCGCTGCGGAAGCCGTCGGCGTCGGGGCCGGGGGTGGGGTCGTGCGGCGCGTCGCTCATCGGTGGCACGTCGAGCATTGCGGGAGCTTCTCGGTGTTCACGTGGTAGGCCTCCACCAGCTCGGTTCCGAGCGCAGCCTGATCGCTGGGGCGTTCGTACTCCATGTTGAAGACTTCGCTCCGGGGGCGCAGGTAGTCCTCGGGCGCCTTGTGGCACTCGAGGCACCACCCCATCGTCAGGGGTTCGTTCTTCCAGATCTCCGCCATCTCCTGCACCGAGCCGTGGCAGTCGCTACAGCCGACGCCGGAGTTGATGTGCGCGGAGTGGTTGAAGTAGACGTAGTCCGCGAGGTCGTGCACGCGGTTCCACTGGATCGGCGTGCCGGTGTCCCACGACGCTTGGACGGCGGCGAGCTGCGGGTCGCCGACCCGAATCTGGGAGTGGCACGTCATGCACGTCTCGGTCGGCGGGACCGACGCGGTCGCCTCGACCTCGACGGAGGTGTGGCAGTAGCGGCAGTCGATGCCGAGCTGTTCGGCGTGCAGGTTGTGCTGGAAGGCGACCGGTTGGTCGACCGGGACGCCGACGGCGTTGTTCGTCACGCGCGCGTAGAAGGCGAGCGCGATCATCAGAGCGACGACGAACACCGACCCGCCGAGCACCAACCACTTCGCGAACGCGTTCGCGTTGCGGGGGAAGGACTGCGGCATCAGCGGGCACCGGCCCGGGCGTGGCGGGGTGCCGCGCCGGGTCGCGTCGAGGGGGAACGTTCACGTCGTAGCGTCAATGCTGCAGACCTCCTGACCCGTCCGGTCGGGCGTGGGTGCGCCGCGAGGGACGTGCCTTCGGGCGGGGGGCGCCGCGTCGGCAATCCCGCGAAATGTACCACGGGTCTCACCGTGCGTTCACCTCTTCACGAGCGTTTCGTTCCCCGTGCGAAGCCCGCCCGGCCGCCCCGAGGGGCGGCCGGGCGGGCGGGTGGTGGAGCCTGCCGGACTCGAACCGGCGACCCTCTGCTTGCAAAGCAGATGCTCTCCCAACTGAGCTAAGGCCCCGAGCGTCGTGCGGCGCGGCGTCCGCGCCGTGCCCGCCGACGATACGCGCGGACGGGGGTGGGGTCAAGGCGGGGCGTCGCTGCCGGCGGCGCCCCGCCCGTCACGCCCCGCCCGTCACGCCCCGCCCGCGGCGGCGTCGGTGGGGGCGTCGGCGGGCGCCGCGTCGAGGGATCCTTCGCGCGCCGGCTTGGCGAACACCATGCGGCCCACCTGCGTCTGCAGCGTCGACGTGACCGCCACCCGGAGGCGGTCCCCGATCCGCGAGGCGGCGTCCTCGACGACGATCATCGTGCCGTCGTCGAGGTAGGCGAGGCCCTGGCCCGCCTCCTTGCCGGGCCGCACGATCTCGACGTCCAGCGTCTCGCCCGGCAGGTGGGCGGCCTTCATCGCGTCGGCGAGCCGGTTCGGGTTCAACACCCGGACGCCCTGGAGGTGCGCCACCTGGTGCAGGTTCGCGTCGGTCGTCACCAGGTCCGCGCCGGCGCGCTTGGCGAGGGCGACCAGGCGGTCGTCGACCGGTCCGTCGGGCAGGTCGGCGGTGGCGGCGTCGTCGAGGACCTCCAGCGCGAGGCCGCGCACCTCCCCGAGCCGCTCCAGCATCGCGAGGCCGCGGCGACCGCGCCGCCGCCGCGTCGCGTCGGCGTCGTCGGCGATGCCCTGCAGCTCCCGCACCACGAACGCCGGCACCCACGCTTCGCCGTGCAGGAAGTTCGCGTCGGCGACGTCGGCGATGCGCCCGTCGATGATCGCGCTGGTGTCCAGCACGCGGATCGGGCCGGCGTCGTCCGAGGAGGGGGCGGCGGCGGCGCGCGGGAGCGGCAGCAGCCGCCGGTTGGCGACGAAGAAGGCGACGAACGAGGCGCTCAAGCCGGTCGCGAGCGCCAGCGAGACCCCCCAGTTCATGCCCGGTATGCGTTCGAGGACGTCGTCGAGGAGGACGGTCAACAACAGCGCGAGGGTCGCGCCGGCGGTGCCGGCGAGGACCGCGTCGGGGGGCCAGGCGGCGATCCGGCGGGCGACGTCGCGAATGGCGCGCGCGGCGCCGCGCGCCGGCCAGGCGCTCGCCAACCAGCCGACGAGGAAGCCGAGGAGCGCCAGGTAGATGCGGTTGGCGGGCCCGACCAGCACGCCGCTCGCCAACCAGCGTTCGGCGAGGACGAGGCCGACGCCGGCGAGCGCGACCGACGCCGCGCCGCGCAGCAGCACCGCGGTCGCCGACGGCGGGCCGGGGGAACCGCTCACGCGGCCCCCGCCCGCGCGGGGCCGGCGACGGCGGCGAGCGCCTCCCCGAGGCGGGCGTGACCGCCGCCGTCGAGCGCCTCGTGGCGCGGCCCGAGCAGCGTCGCGAAGCCCGCCCGGTTCGCCTCCGCGCGGCGGCGTTCGAGGTGCGCGACGCTGCGGATTTCGCCGGCGAGACCGATCTCGCCGACGACCGCCGCGTCGCTCGGGAGGGCGCGGTTCGTGACCGCCGACCAGACCGCCATCGCGACCGCGAGGTCCGCGCCGGGGTCGGTGAGGCGCAAGCCGCCCGCGACGTTCACGAACACGTCGAGCCCGTCGAGGGGCAGGTCGGCGCGGCGCTCGAGGACGGCGAGGACGACGTCGACGCGGCGGGCGTCGAGGCCCTGGACGACGCGTTTGGGGGTCGCGTAGGGGCTCTTGCTGGCGAGCGCCTGCACCTCGAGCAGCAGCGCGCGTTGCCCCTCGAGGGCGGCGACGACGACGGAGCCGGGGACGCCCTCGGGGCGTTCGGCGAGGAACGCCGCGGACGGGTTCGCGACCGCCCGCATGCCGTCCTCGCGCATGTCGAACACGCCGACCTCGCCGACCGGACCGAAGCGGTTCTTGTGGGCGCGCAGCACCCGGAAGCCGGCGGCGGACTCCAGCGCGAAGGTGGCGTCCACCATGTGTTCGACGACCTTCGGGCCGGCGATCGTGCCCTGCTTCGTGACGTGCCCGATGAACAGCACGGTGCTGCCCGCCGCCTTCGCGGCGGCGGCGACGACGGCGGTCCCGTCGCGCACCTGCGTGGGGCTGCCCGGCACCCCGTCGTCCCCGACGCGCAGCGTCTGGATGCTGTCGACGACGACCATGGCCGGCGCCTCCGCCGCGACGTGCGCGGCGATCGCGTGGGCGTCGGTCTCGCGCGTCACCCGGAGGGCGCCCGCCACCCCGACGCGGGCGGCGCGGAGCTTGACCTGCTCGAGCGACTCCTCGCCGGCGACGTACGTCACGCTGCGGCCGGCGTCGGCGGCGTGGCGGGCGAGCTGCAGCAGGAGCGTGGACTTGCCGACCCCCGGGTCGCCCGCCAGCAACAGCGCGGCGCCGCGCACCCAACCGCCGCCGAGGACCCGGTCGACCTCCGCGTCGCCGGACGGAATGCGGGCGTGCGCGAGGTCCTCGACCGCGTCGAGGCGGGTGACGCGGGCGGCGGGCGCGGCGCGGGACGCCCCGCCGGTCGGGGCGCCGGGCGGGCCGCCGCGCGCGGGGGCGACCTCGCGCATGGTGTCCCACGCGCCGCACGTCGGGCAGCGCCCCATCGGCGCGGGGGACTTCGCGCCGCAGGCGTCGCAGACGTACTCGCTCAACGCTTTCGCCATGCGGCCTCCGGAGGGTGCACGGCGGCAGTGTAGCGCGGCGGCCGGGGCGGCCGCCGCCCGCACGCCCCCTTCAGACGACGGGAACCGGGCGCGAGAAGCGCAGTTCGTCGTCCTCGACCGTGACGACGATCGGTTCGTCGCTCCCCCCGGCGAGCAGCTCGAGCGAGAGGGGGTCCTCGACGTGCTCGCGGAGGACCGCCCGCAGCGGGCGGGCGCTTTCGCCGGCCGGCATGCGTTCGACGAGCCACCCGGCGACCTCCGGCGCGAAACTGACCTCGACGTCGCGGGACTCGAGCTCCGCGCGGATCTCGTCGAGCATCCGCCCGGTGATGTGCAGGATGCCGGACCGGTCGAACGTCTTGAAGGCGATGACCTCGTCGAGGCGGTCGAGGAACTCCGGCGAGAAGATCGCGCCGAGCGGCGCCTCGACGTCGCGGACCCCTTCGTCCTGGAAGCCGACCGCCGGCCCGCGGTTGAAGCCGGTGTTGCTGGTCATGATCAGGATGACGCGCCGGAAGTCCACCATGCGGCCCTGCCCGTCGGTGAGGCGCCCGTCGTCGAGGACCTGCAGGAATGCGTTGTAGACGTCGGGGTGCGCCTTCTCGATCTCGTCGAGGAGCACGACGCTGAACGGTTGCCGGCGGACCGCTTCGGTGAGGCGTCCGCCCTGTTCGTGCCCGACGTACCCGGGGGGCGCCCCGATCAGTTTGCTGATGGCGTGGCCCTCCTGGTACTCGCTCATGTCGAGCCGCACCAGCGCCCGTTCGCTGCCGAAGAGGTGGACCGCCAACTGCTTGGCGAGGAAGGTCTTACCGACCCCCGACGGCCCGACGAACAGGAACGAGGCGGAGACCCGCGCCCGCCCGCCGAGCCCGACGCGGGCGCGGCGCAGGGCGGCGGCGAGCGCGTCGATCGCGTCGTCCTGCCCGACGACGCTGCGCCGCAGTCGGTCGTCGATGCCGGCGAGCTTGCTGCCGTCGTCGTCCCCCTCGTAGATGCCGCCCCACGCCTCGACGACCGCCTCGAGGTCCTCGCGCCCGACGATGGGGGTGCCGTCCTCCTCGGTGGGGACGGGGAAGCCGAGGCTGACGTTGAGGCGGGCGCGGGAGGCGGCCTCGTCGATCAGGTCGATCGCCTTGTCGGGGAAGTTGCGCCCCGGGAGGCTGCGTTCGCCGTAGCGGACCGACGCCTCGAGGATGGCGGGGGGCAGCACGACGCCGTGGTGGGCTTCGTACTTCTCGCGCAACCCGTGCAGGATCTCCAGCGACTCCTCGGGGGTGGGCTCGAGCACGATCACCGGTTGGAAGCGCCGCTCGAGGGCGGCGTCCTTCTCGATGTAGCGGTGGTACTCGCCGGTCGTCGTCGCGCCGATGACCTGCACCTCGCCGCGCGAGAGGGGCGGCTTGAGGATGTTCGCCGCGTCGAGGGTGCCCTCCGCGCCGCCGGCCCCGACGAGGGTGTGCAGCTCGTCGATGAAGGCGACGACCTTCGCGGTCTTGAGTTCCTCGATGATCGTGCGCAGGCGCTCCTCGAACTCGCCGCGGTACTTCGTGCCCGCCACGACGTTGCTGAGGTCGATCGACAACACCCGCATCGACTCCAGGTTGGGCGGCACGGACCCGTCGACGACCGCCTGCGCGAGGCCCTCGACGATCGCGGTCTTGCCGACCCCCGGTTCGCCGATGAGGACGGGGTTGTTCTTCGTGCGGCGCGAGAGGATCTGGATGACGCGACGGATCTCCTCGGTGCGCCCGATGACGGGGTCGAGGCGCGTCTCGCGGGCTTCGGCGGTCAGGTCGCGGGCGTACTCGTCGAGCGCCGGCGTGTCCGGTTCGCGTTCGCCCTGCTTCTTCGGGTCGGCGGCGGCGAGGACCCGCCAGCGGATCGTGTCGACGTCGCGCGTCAGGGTCTGCAGGATGCGGAAGGCGACCCCGTCGCCCTCGCGGACGATGCCGAGCAGGATGTGTTCGGTGGCGATGACGTTGCTGCCGAGGCTGCGCGCCTCGCTGCCGGCGAGCTCCATGACGCGGCGCGCGCGGGGCGTGATGGCGGCGGCCTCGTTGCGGGGCAGCCCGTCGCCGCGCCCGACCATCTCCTCGACCTGCGCGCGGATCCCTTCGAGCGTCGCACCGAACTCGCCGAGCACGGTGGCGGCGGTGCCCCCCTCGCGCAGCAAGCCGAGCAGGAGGTGCTCGGGACCGATCATCGCGTGGCCCATCTTGGCGCCCTCTTCGCGCGCGAAGGCGAACACGAGGCGGGCGCGGTCGTCGTAGCGGTTCATGCCTGGCCTCCAGAAACGCCGCACGCGGGCGGCGCGGGACGGGGCGCGGGGTGGGGCGGCGTCGCGAGGGACGTCGTCATGGTGCTATCCTACGCACTCGTGCGCCGCGCCCGATAGGGCCTCGCCTACCTTTTCGCGTGACGAGGTCGCGCCGACCCGCGAGGAGACCCCATGCTGTTCCAAGACATCCTGCTCACCCTCGACCGTTTCTGGTCGGACCAGGGCTGCGTGCTCGCGCCTCCGCACGACGGCGAGGTCGGGGCGGGCACGTTCTACCCGACGACGTTCCTGCGGGCGCTCGGCCCGACCCCGTGGCGGGTGGCGGGCATCGCCCCGTCCCGCCGCCCGACCGACGGGCGCTACGGCGACAACCCGTACCGCTTTCAGTACTTCGCGCAGTACCAGGTGGTCCTCAAGCCCAGCCCCGCCGACGTACAGCGGACCTACCTCGACAGCCTCGAGGCGCTGGGGATCCGCGCCGACGCGCACGACGTGCGCTTCGTGGAGGACAACTGGGAGTCGCCGACCCTCGGAGCGTGGGGGCTCGGGTGGGAGGTCTGGATGGACGGGATGGAGATCACGCAGTTCACGTACTTCCAGGCGGTCGGGGGGCAGGCGTGCGCGCCGGTGTCGGTGGAGTTGACGTACGGCCTGGAGCGCATCGCGATGTACCTGCAGGGCGTCGATCACGCCTTCGACATCGAGACGGCGCCCGGCGTGCGGCTCGGGGACCTGCGGCGCGACGCGGAGGTGCAGCACAGCCGCTACAACTTCGAGGCGAGCGACCCGGCGTTGCAGCGCGACCTGTTCGAGCGCTACGAGGCCGAAGCGCGGCGCCTGCTGGCCGACGACCTGGTGCATCCGGGGTACGACTTCGTGCTGAAGGCGTCGCACGCCTTCAACCTGCTCGATGCGCGGGGGGCGCTGTCGCAGACCGAACGCCAGGCGTACGTGCAGCGCATCCGCCGCCTCGCGGAGGCGACCGCGTCGGCGTACCTCGCCGAGCCCGACGGCGCGGGCGACGGGGAGGCCGCCTGATGGCGACGTTGCTGTTCGAGATCGGGACCGAGGAGCTGCCCTCCTGGTACGTGACGCAGGGTCGCGAAGCGCTCGCGGCGCTCGCCGCGGAGCGGCTCGAGGCCGCCCGCCTGCCCTTCGGGGGGGTGGAGGCGTACGCGACGCCGCGCCGCTTGGCGATCCTCGTGCGCGACCTGGCGGACGCCAGCGAGCGGCGCGTGGAGCGCCGGCGGGGGCCGGCGGCGTCGGTGGCGTTCGGGGAGGACGGCGCCCCGAGCGCCGCGGCGGTCGGCTTCGCGCGGGGCCAGGGGGTGGCGCCCGAGGCGTTGGTGGTGGAGGAGACCGACAAGGGGGCGTACGTGTTCGCGGAGGTCGCGACCGGGGGCGTGCCGGCGGCCGAGCTGCTGCCGGAGCTGTTGGCGGGCCTGGTGCGCGACCTGCCGGCGCCGCGCAAGATGCGGTGGGGGGAGGTCGAGACGCCGTTCGTGCGGCCGGTGGCGTGGTTGACGGCCCGCCTCGACGACGCGGTGGTGCCCGTGGAGGTCGCGGGTCGGCGCGCGGAGGGGGGGACGTACGGGCACCGCGTGCACGCGCCCGGGGCGGTGGCGCTCGACGCGCCCGAGGGGTACGTCGCGGCCCTGCGCGACGCGTGGGTGATGGTCGATCCCGACGCGCGGCGGACCGCGACGCGCGAGGCGGTGGCGGCGGCGGCGGAGGCCGAGGGCCTCACGCCGGCGTGGACCGACGCGCTGCTGGACGAGGTGGTGGACCTGGTCGAGTGGCCGGTCGCGATCCTCGGGCGGTTCGACGCGCGGTACCTGGCGTTGCCCGACGTGGTGTTGTCGACGGTGATGATCCACCACCAGCGGTTCGTGCCGCTGGCGCGGCCGGACGGCGCGCTGGCGGACGCGTTCGTCGGGGTGTCCAACACCGACCCCCGCGACCCGGCGGTGGTGCGGCGCGGCTACGAGGCGGTCCTCGACGGTCGGCTGTACGACGCGCGCTTCTTCTGGGACGCCGACCGCGGCAGCACCCTCGCGCACCACGCCTGGGGCCTGTCGGGGATCGCCTTCCAGCGGGACCTGGGGACGATCGCGGACAAGGTCGCTCGGGTCGGGGTGGGGGTCGAGCGTCTCGCCGACCGCCTCGGCGTGCCGGACGACGTGCGCCGGACGGTGGAGGCGGCGCGGCCGCTGTTGCGGGCGGACGCCGCGACGGAGATGGTTGGCGAACTGCCGGAGTTGGCGGGCGAGATGGGGCGCGCGTACGCCCTCGAGGAGGGGCTGCCCGAGCCGGTCGCGCAGGCGTTGCTGGACGGCGTTCGGCCCACGACGGCGGGGGGGACGCTGCCCGAGGGGGAGGCGGGGGCGCTGTTGGCGGCGGCCGACCGGGCCGACACGCTGTTGGGGTTCTTCGCGCTCGGGAAGCGCCCGAGCGGGTCCGCGGACCCGTTCGCGTTGCGGCGGGCGGCGGGTGCGTTGGCGCGCATCGCCGCCCACCGGGCGTGGGACGTGCCGCTGCGCGACCTGGTCGCGGCGGTGGCGGGCGCCTACGACGGGGGGCCCGTGGAGGTCGACGACGGGGTCGTGGACGCCGTCACGGCGTTCACGTGGGAGCGCGTGGCGCAGCTGTTGGCGGCGGAGGGGGTCGACGTGCTCGCGGTGCGGGCCGCGACGGCGGACGGCCCGTCGGTGATCGAGGCGGCCCGCCGCGCGCACCTGCTGGTGGCGCTGGAGGGCAGCGCGACGTTCGCGGCGCTGCGCGCGACGTACAAGCGGGCCGCGAACCTGGCCGACGGCGCGCCGGAGGGCGTCGCGGTCGACCCCGAGCGGTTCGAGACGCCCGAGGCCGAGGCCCTCCACGCCGCCTTGGGCCCGGCCCGCGACGCCGTCGCGGCGCTCCGGGCGGAGGTCGGCGAGCAGCTGCCGCCCTGGTCGTTGGGGGCGGGGCCCACCCAGCCGCCCGCGCCGGGCGCGGGGGCGG
>JAVLCF010000017.1 GCA_031581195.1 Trueperaceae bacterium
CCCGGGCGTGGACGTACGGCACGTAGCGAATGCGCGTCATCGCGCCTCCTCGCACCCGCGACCCCCCCACGACAGCACGCGCCCCGCGCGGGGCGCGGGGCGACGGTCACGCCACGACGGTGACGCCATGACGCGCACGCCGCGACGACGCGCACGCCGCGACGGACGCCGTGCGGCGGGTGGGGGGCTCAGGCGCTCGCGTCCGCCGCGCGCGCCGCGGCGGCGATCGCCGCCTGCCCGAGCGCGACGCCGCCGTCGCCGGGCGGGACCGCCCGGTTCCACCAGACCTCCAGGCCGGCGTCGGCCAGGTCGCGGGTGGTGAGCTCGTGCAGGAGGCGGTTCTGCCACACGCCGCCCGACAGGACGACCGCCTCGTAGGGGTGCGACCGCGCGAACGTCTCCGCGGCGGCGCGGACCGCCCGCGCGACGCTCGCGTGGAAGCGCAGGGCGACGCGCCGCACGTCGGTCCCGTCGGCGAGGTCCTCGAGCAGCGCTTGCAGCAGCCGCTCGGTGCGCCACACCCCGCCCCGGGACGGTAGCGGCGGGGCGGCGTCGAGCCAGGCGCGCGCCGCGTCGTGCGCCAGGCGCCCGTCGGGCCCGAAGGTTGGGGCGCCGTCCGCCGCCCACGCCTGCGCCTCGAGCCCCATGGCGGCCTGCCCTTCGTAGCTCATGGTGCCCTCGAACCCGCACAGCGCCGCGACCGCGTCGAACGCCCGCCCCATGCTGGACGTCGTCGGGGTGTTGACGCCCGCGCGGATCGCCTGCTCCGCCATGCGGACCCGCCGCGCCTCGAGGCGCGGCCGCCACAGGTCGGGATCCACCGACTGCAGGAACCCGGTCGCCGCCTGCGCGGGGGCGCGGGCGGCGGCGTCCCCGCCGGGCAACGGGACCGGCGCCAGGTGCCCGACGCGGGCGTAGCCCGCCGTCACGGAGCCGTGCAGGACCTCGCCCCCCCAGACGGTGCGGTCGCGCCCCAGGCCGGTGCCGTCGAAGGCGAAGCCCAGCACCGTCGCGTCCCACGCGCCGCGCTCCGCCGCGACGCTGGCGACGTGCGCCTCGTGGTGCTGCACGGCGTGGGTGCGTCCCCCGAGCGCGAGGGCGTGCCGCGTCGAGGGGTACCCCTCGTGCAGGTCGTGCGCGATCCACGCCTCGTGCGGCGCGACGTCGTACATCGTCGTCAGGTCGTCGACCGCCTCGTGGAACGCCTGCAGCGCATCGAAATCGTCGAGGTCGCCCAGGTGCTGGCTCTGGAAGGCGTAGCCGTCGGTGGCCAGCACCACCGCGTTCTTCAGCATCGCGCCGACCGCCAGCAGCGGCGCGTCCCACGCAGCGTGCCGCGCGACGGGCGCGGGGGCGTACCCCCGGGCGCGACGCAGGACGACCGGCGCGCCGGACAGGACCGTCGCGACGGAATCGTCCACCCGCCGCGCGATCGGGCGCTCGCCGGTCAGGAAGCCGTCGGCCAGGCCGCCGTCCCCCCCGAGGCGGTCGATCGCTTCGTCGTCGCGGTAGGCGATCGGTTCGCCCGCCCGGTTCGCGCTCGTCATCACCAAAAGCGGCGGCGCGCCGGCGTCGAACAGCAGGTGCTGGACGGGGGTGTAGGGCAGCATCACGCCCAGGTCGCGGCTCTCCGGCGCCAGGCCGGCCGGGAGGTCGTCGCGGGTGCGGGGCGCGAGCACGATCGGGGTCGCGACGTCGCTCAGCAGCGCCGCCCCGGCGTCCGTGAGCGCCACCGTGCTCGCGGCGACGGCGCGGTCGCGCGCCATGAGCGCGAACGGCTTGTCGCGCCGCGCCTTGCGCGCCCGGAGCGCGTCGACCGCCGCGGCGTTCCGGGCGTCGCAGGCGAGGTGGTACCCGCCGAGCCCCTTGATCGCGAGGATCGCGCCGTCGCGCAGCGCGGCGGCGGTGGCGCGGATCGCTGCGTCGCCGGCGTGCGTCACGACGCCGTCCGGATCGCGCGCGTGCACCTGCGGCCCGCAGGCGGGGCAGGCGACCGGTTGGGCGTGGAAGCGGCGGTCCAGCGGGTCGTGGTACTCCGCGGCGCAGGCGTCGCACAGGGGGAAGTCCGCCATCGTGGTGCGCGGCCGGTCGTACGGCAGCCCCCGGATGATCGACCAGCGCGGTCCGCAGTTCGTGCAGTTGACGTACGCGTAGCGGTCGCGACGGTCGTCGGGGTCGAACAGCTCCCGGAGGCAGTCGGGACAGATCGGCAGATCGGGGGAGATCACCGTCGTCGGGTGGCCCTGCGCGCCGCTCGCGCGGATCGTGAACGCGGGGGCGTCCGCGTCCGGCGCGGCGCGGGCGGCGGTCGCCTCGTCGTCGCGCGCCGGCCGGCGCTCCTGCACCTCGACCGCCTCGACGACCGCGGCGAACGGCGCCTCGCGCTCGAGGGCGAGCGCGAACGCGTCGAGCGCGTCGGGCGTCCCGGTCGCTTCGCACAGCACCCCCTCGCCGTCGTTGCGGACCCACCCCGCGAGGTGGTGGGCGTTGCCGAGGCGGTACACGAAGGGGCGGAAGCCGACCCCCTGGACGACGCCGCGGACGCGGACGACGGCGGTCTCGAACGTCGGGTCGGCGGCGGGCGTCACGCACCCATGATGCCGCATCGGGTGGGGGCGCTTCGTCCCGCGGGAGGCCCGAGCGGCGTTGGTAGCATGCGCGCGTGCCCGACGCGCCCGCGACCCCCGATGCCCGCCCGCCCGTGGCGGACCCGCCGCCCTACACCGGGGCGGTGCTGGCGGGTGGGGCGTCGCGGCGTTTCGGAAGCGACAAGTGCCTCCACGTCTACCGCGGCACCACGCTGTTGCAGCACGCCCTCGCCGGCCTCGCCGGCGCGGAGCGGCGCCTCGTCGTGGGGCGCGAGGCGACCGAGAGCCCCGGCGCCCGCTGGATCCCCGACGCCCGGCCCGGCCTCGGGCCGGTCGGGGGGCTGCACACCGCGCTGGCGGCGGCCGAGCACGCGTGGGTCGCGCTCGTGGGGTGCGACATGCCGTTCGTGACGCCCGACCTGTGGCGCGCCCTGTTCGCCTACGCCGACGACGACGTGCGCGTCGTGATGCCCGAGGGCCCGAGCGGCCTCGAGCCGCTCGCGGCGCTGTACCGACGCGACCTGCACGCCGACCTCGAGGCGCGCCTCGAGGGGGGGCGCCTCCCGCTGCGCTGGTTGCGCAAGGAGCCGGGTGGGGCCGTCGTGCCGTGGCGGCATCTGGCCCCCCACGTGCCCGCCACGACGTTCCTGAACGCCAACCGACCGGAGGATCTCCCGTGAGGACCGATGCCGGCGACGAGGGTCGCCCCGACGACGCCCTGACCCCGGTCGTGCGCGACCGCCGCAGCCGGGTCGCGTTCGCGCCCGAGGCGCTGACCGCCGACGTCGAGCGGCGCCTGTTCGAGGCGGCGCGGTGGGCGCCGTCGGGCGGGAACGGCCAACCCTGGCGGTTCGTCGTCACGCGCCGCGGGACCCCCGGCTTCGACGCGCTGGCGGCGTCGTTGCGGCCCGGCAACGCCTGGGCGACCGCCGCGCCGCTGCTGGTGTTGGCGCTCGTCCGGACGGTGCACGTCCACCCCGAGAAACCCCCGAAACGCAACCGGCACGCGCTGCTCGATCTGGGGTTGGCGATCGGCAACCTGGTGGCGCAGGCGACGGCGGACGGCGTCGCGGCGCACGCGATGGGCGGGTTCGACCGCGAGGTCGCGGCGGACGCGACCGGCGTGCGCGCGCCGTGGGACGTCGGGGTGCTGCTGGCCCTCGGGTGGCCCGGCGACCCCGCGGCGCTGCCCGACGACGTCGCCGCGAAGGAGGCGGGCCCCCGCGTCCGCCTGCCCCTCGAGGCGATCGTGGTCGAGGACCGCTTCGACCCCACCGAAGGGATCCCGGGGTCCGAGCCCGCGGACGCGGACGCGGAGCGTCACGGGGGCGTGGGCGGGGGCGCGGACGGGTGAGCGGGCGGGTGAGCGGGCGGGCGCCCGCCCCGCGGCGGGTGGTGACGATGGACGCCGCCGTCGCGGCGCTCGCCGCCGTCGCCCCCACCCCGCGCGCGGAGCGCGTTCCGGTCGCGGCCGCGACCGGCCGCACCCTGGCCCGCGACGTCGTCGCGACGACCGACCTGCCGCGCAGCGACGTCTCGGCGATGGACGGCTACGCCGTCCGCGCCACCGACACCGCCGCCGCGAGCGACGACGCGCCGGTCCCGCTCCGGCGGGTCGGGGGGTCGTACGCGGGCGCGCCGTTCGACGGGACCGTCGGTCCGGGGGAGGCGGTGGCGATCGCGACCGGCGCGAGCGTCCCGGCCGGCGCGGACGCGATCGTGCTGCTCGAGGCGACGGCGTTGGACGGCGACGTCGTCACGGTCCGCGCGCCCGGCGTCGCGAAGCACGTGCGGCGTCGGGGCGAGGACGTCGCGGCGGGGGCGACGACGACCCCCGCCGGGACGCTCCTGGGGCCGGCCGGCGCGTCGCTCCTCGCGGCGATGGGGCACGCCGAGGTGCCGGTCGCCCGCCCCCCGCGCGCCGCGGTGGTGGTGACCGGCAGCGAGGTCGGGCGCGCCGCGGGCGGCGCCCGCGACGGCGTGTTCGACAGCAACGGCCCGCTGTTGGCCGGCCTCCTCGCGCGCCTCGGGGCGGAGGTCGCCTCGCGCGAGGCGGTCGCCGACGACGCGGACGCCCTCGCCGCGGCGTTGGACCGCGCGGCGGCGTCCGGCGCGGACCTGATCGTGACGACGGGCGGCGCGTCGGTCGGCCGCTTCGACCTGGTGCGCCGCGCCCTGGCGGACGGGGGCGCGGGCGACGGGGCGGACGCCGACGCCGACGCCGACGCCGGGACGGGCTTCGACCGGGTGCTCGTGAAGCCGGGGGGGCCGGCGATGCTGGGGGCGCACCGCGGCGTGCCGTGGCTGGGCCTGCCCGGGACGCCGGTCGCCGTGACGGTCGTCGGCGGGGTGCTGCTCGACGCGTGGGTGCACGCCGCCCTCGGGCGGAGCGGTCCGCCCGCGTGGGGGCGGCCGGCCCACGCGGTCGTGGACGCGCCGGTGCGGGGCGACACGAAGAAGGTGGCGTTGTGGACGGCGCACGTGCGGACCGACGAGGCCGGGGTCCGGCGGGTGCGCGAGCTCGGCCGGGACGGCGCGTCGCGCCTCGCGACGCTGCCGCAGGCGAACGGGCTGCTGCGCCTCCCCGCCGGTGCATCCCATGCAGCGGGCGACGTCGCGGAGGTCCTACCGGTCGCGTTCGGGGCGTAGGCGACACGACGGCCCGGATCGCACCGGGCCGGCCCGACCGGCGTTGCAGGAATGCACGACGCCATGCAAGAAGTTGCCGTGCGGCGCAGTGCGCGTGTACACTCGCCGCTACGCGAGGGGCGATTCCCGAATCCGCGGGGACCTGCGGGGCGCCGCCCCCACGCCCCTCGACGCCATTCATTCAGGAAGGAATCTCCATGAAGCGACTCGCTCGTCTCGGCTTCGTGCTGCTCGCCGCCCTCACGCTCACCGCGTGGGCCTCGGCGCAGAACCTCGTCATCGCGCAGGGCACGGACGCCGTCACGCTGGATGCGCACGACGTCACCGACTCACCGACCGCGTCGATCGTCAGCCACATGTACGAAACCCTCTTCGAGCTGATGCCCGACGGCAGCATCGAGCCGAACCTCGCGGTGAGCTACGAGGTGTCCGACGACTCGACCGTCTGGACCATCAACCTCCGCGAAGGCGTCACGTTCCACGACGGCACGCCGATGACCGCCGAGGTCGTCAAGGGCAGCATGGATCGCTTCCTCGATCCGGACAACGCCTTCACCTTCCGCTTCCTGCTCGACCGCATCGACGAGGTCGTCGTCACCGGTCCGCTGCAGATCGAGCTGCGCCTCGCGACGCCGTTCGCGCCGCTGCTCGCGCACCTGACGCACAACACGACCGCCATCGTCCTGCCGAGCGCCGTCGAGGAGTTCGGGGAGGCGTTCGGCGAGAACGCGGTCGGCACCGGCCCCTTCCAGCTCGACGACTGGGACCGCGGCAGCCGCATCGACATGGTCGTCAACGAGGACTACTGGGGCGACGTGCCCGCCATCGACGGCGTGTCGTTCCTCGCGGTGCCGGAGAACACGACCCGCATGGCGCTCGTCGAGTCCGGCGAAGCGCACGTCGCGGTGCGCGTCCCCCCGCAGGACATCGCCCGCCTGAACGCGGCGCCCGACATCACGGTCGAGAACGTCTCGAGCCTCCGTACGATCTACATGTACTTCAACCACACCCTCGAGCCGTTCGACGACGTCCGCGTGCGTCAGGCGTTCAACTACGCCGTCGACAAGCAGGAGATCGCCGAGTTCGTGCTCGGTGGCGCCGTCCGTCCCAGCGACGCGGCGATCGCCCCCGGCATCTTCGGCTACACCGACGTCGGCGAGTACGAATACGACCCGGAGCGCGCCCGCGAGCTCCTCGCCGAAGCCGGCTTCGAGGACGGCCTGAGCACCACGCTCTACAGCCCCTCGGGCCGCTACTTGCAGGACATCCAGATCACCGAAGCCATCCAGAGCCAGCTGGCCGAGGTCGGCATCGACGCCACCATCGAGACGCTCGAGTGGAGCGCCTACCTCGACAAGACCCGCGAGCCGGCCGGTGAGAACGACGTGCCCGTCGCGCTTCTCGGGTGGGGCACCGTCACCGGGGACGCCGACTACGGCCTGTACGCGCTCTTCCACACGAGCCAGCACGTGCCCGACGGCTCGAACCGCGCCTTCTACAGCAACCCGGAGGTCGACGACCTGCTCGACGAGGCGCGCGTGACGCCGGACCCCAGCGTCCGCGAGTCGCTGTACGCCGACGCGCTGCAGATCGTCCGCGACGACGCGCCGTGGCTGTTCCTGCACAGCGAAACGCAGCTCGTCGCCGTCAACGACGCCGTCGAGGGTCTGGTCATCCACCCGACCGAACGCGTCCTCGCCTGGAACGTCACCGTCTCCGAGTAAGACCCTTCGCCGTGAAGCCCCCCGCGGGGGGCTTCACGGCCCTATCTTTTCGCCCGCCTATCTTGCGACTCGCTTCGCCGTAGGGACCCCGCGTGTTCCAGTACACCCTCCGCCGTATCCTCATCGCCCTCCCCGCCATCCTCGGGGTCATCGTCGTGGTGTTCGCCATGGTGCGCCTCGCGCCGGGCGACCCGGCCGTCATGCTGGCCGGCGAGTTCGCCGACCAGGAGACGATCGAACGCATCCGCGAACGCTTCGGGCTCGACCGCTCCATGCCGGCGCAGTTCGCGACGTTCGTCGGGAACCTCGCGCAGGGCGACCTCGGGCGCTCGACGCGCACCAACCGCCTGGTGACCGAGGACCTCGCCCAGTTCTTCCCGAACACCCTCGAACTCGCGCTCGGCGCGATCCTGGTGGCGCTCGCGATCGGCATCCCCGCCGGCATCGTGTCCGCCATCAAGCGCAACACCTGGGTGGACGCCGCCGTGACGTTCGTCGCGCTGCTCGGCGTCTCCATGCCGGTCTTCTGGTTCGGGCTGCTCGCCATCCTGTTCTTCAGCGTCGAATTGGGGTGGTTCCCCGTCGCGGGACGGGGCTCGTTCGCGCACCTGGTGCTCCCCGCGATCACGCTCGGGGTGTCCAGCACCGCGATCATCGCCCGCATGACCCGCTCCTCGATGCTCGAGGTCCTCGACCAGGACTACGTCCGCACCGCCCGCGCGAAGGGCGTGCAGGCGCGCAGCCTCATCGCGAAGCACGCCCTGCGCAACGCCCTCGTGCCGGTCGTGACGATCGGCGGCCTCGAGTTCGGGCGGCTGTTGGCCGGCGCGGTCCTCACCGAAACCGTCTTCACGTGGCCCGGCGTGGGGCGGCTGTTGGTCGATTCGATCCTCGCGCGCGACTACCCGGTCGTGCAGGGCGCCGTCCTCGTGATCGCCATCTCCTTCATTCTCGTCAACCTGTTGGTCGACCTCGTCTACGGCGTGATCGACCCGAGGATCCGCTATGACTGACGCGACGACCGACGCCGCGAACGCTGCGACCACGGCGGGCAAGCCGCCCGCGCGGTGGCGCAAGCGGCTGCGCCGCAACCCCCTCGCGGCGGTCGGGTTCGGCATCATCGGCTTCTTCCTGGTGAACGTCGCCTTCGCGCCGTTCCTCGCGCCGTACGACCCCGCCGCCCAGGAGCTCCGCACCACCTACCTGCCGCCCGGGACCGGCGTGTCGTTCGGAGGGCCCGACGGCGAGTTCGGCCTGTGGGTCTCGCCCGCGACGCGCAGCCCCATCGGCGGGGTGTCGGTCGACGCGGACGAGGCGTACCCCGTCCAGTGGTTCGTGCGCGGCGAGCGCTACGCGTGGCTCGGGGGCGCGATCTCGAGCGACCTCAAGCTCTTCGGGGTCGACGGGCCGGTCCGTTTCCACCTGCTCGGCACCGACGAACAGGGCCGCGACGTCCTCTCCCGCCTCATCCACGGCGCCTGGATCTCGCTCTTCATCGGCCTCATCAGCGTCTCGATCGGGGTGGGGGTCGGCGTCCCGTTGGGCGCCATCTCCGGCTACCTCGGGGGCGCCTTCGACATCGTCGTGCAGCGCGTGGTCGACGTCATGCTGGCGTTCCCCGGCATCCTCCTCGCCATCGTCCTGGTCGCGACGTTCGGGACGGGCCTCGGCAACGTCATGATCGCCGTCGGGATCGCCTCCATCCCCGTCTACGCCCGCCTGGTGCGCGGCAGCGTCCTGTCGGTCAAGAGCCGCGAGTACGTCGAGGCGGCCCGCGCGATGGGCAAACGCGCCATGCCGACGTTGTTCCGGCACGTCGTCCCCAACGCCCTCGCGCCGATCATCGTGCAGTCGAGCCTGCAGATGGCGATCGCCATCCTCTTCGCCGCCGGCCTCGGCTTCCTGGGGCTCGGGGCGCGCCCCCCGCAACCGGAGTGGGGCCTGATGCTGGCGCGCGGCCGCGAGTACCTCGCCGTCGCGCCGCACGTCGCGACGTTCCCCGGCCTCGCCATCGTGCTGGTGGTGCTCGGCTTCAACCTGGTCGGGGACGCGCTCCGCGACGCGCTCGACCCGCGCGGCTGACGTCCGCTCAGGCCTCCCGGCTGCCCTCGACGCCTCCCGCCCCCGGCGCGCCCTCGGGCGCGGCGGGGGCGTCCCCGAAGCGCAGCAGGTCGACCAGGCTCTTCGCCCCGAGCTTGCGCATGAGACGTCCCTTGTAGGTGCTGACGGTGCTCGCGGCGAGCTCGAGCTCGTAGGCGATCTCCTCCAGCGTCAGGCCGAGCTGCAGCAGCCGCATCACCTTGCGTTCCCGGTCGGAGAGGGCGTCGAGCCCCCGTGCCGCGTCGCGATCGCCGTCCGCCTCGTCGCGCAGCAACCACGCCGTCGCGCTGTCGCTCAGGTAGCGCCCCCCGTACGCGACGGTGCGCAAGGCCCGCACCAGCTCGTCGTCGCCGACGTCCTTCGTCAGGTAGCCCGCCGCCCCCTCGCGCACCGCCTGCACCGCGTAGCGGCGTTCGGGATGCATCGACAGCAACAGCGTCGGAGGGGGCGTCCGCCACGTCCGGACGCGCGCGAGGACCTCGAGGCCGTCGACGTGCCGCATCGTGACGTCGAGCAACAGGACGTCGATGCGCCCCAGCGAGCGCGCTTCGCGCAGGAAGTCCCGCCCGTCGGCGTAGGCGGCCACGACGCGCAGGTCCCGCGTCGCATCCAGCACCGTCGCGAGGCCCCGGCGCACCAACGCGTGGTCGTCCACCACCACCACCTGAATCACGCCACCGCCTCCTCGTCCGTAGGCTACGCCCGCCCGCGAGCGCGCGGGCGTAGCGATGGCGCTACACGCCCGGGGCGGTAGCGCGGCAGCGCGAACGTCGCGCGGGTCCCGCTCCCCGCGCGCCCCTCGAGCGTCAGCTGCGCCCCCATGTGCGCCAGGAACGTCCGCACCACCAGCAGCCCGAGGCCGGTGCCGGCCTCGCCGGCGGTGCCGTGCGACGGCGTCGCGACCGGCGTCCGGACGTCCGCCTCCACGATGGCGCGCACCGCGTCCGGCGGGCCGTCGCCGGCGTCGTCGACGTGCACCGTGACGCGGTCCGCCGCGACGTCGGCGGTGAGGACGACGCGCCCGCCGACCGGACTGAACTTCACGGCGTTCCCGAGCAGGTTCTGCAGCACCGACTGCAGCATCGCGGGGTTCGCCGTCATCAGCACGTCCCCCGGCAGGTCGCTGGCCAGCGTCACGTCCTTGGCCGCCGCCCGGCGGCGGAGGCGGAGCGTCGCCGTGCGCACCTCGTCGTGGAGCGAGACCGGCTCGAGCGGGGCGTCGCCCGCCTCCGGCGCCCCCACCGCCATGAGGTTGTCGATCACCTGGCCGGCGCGGTCGCCGGCGACCTCCAACGCCTCGGGCAGCGTTCCCGCGTCGCCGCGCAAGCGGCCGGCGGCGCGCTCCGCCTCCAGCACCCGGACGGCCCGGCGGACGTCGACGAGCGGGTCCTTGAGGTCGTGCCCGAGCGCCTGGAAGAGGGTGTCCTTGAACGCCGCCCAGCGTTCGAGTTCGCGGGCCTGCAGGAACGCGCGGATGCGGAAGCGGTCGTAGCTCAGGTAGCCGACGCCCACGAGCCCCACGGCGAGGGGGAGGTTCAGGCGGGTGCTCACGAGGTGCGCGACGTCGCGCTGCCAGACCTCCGACGCGAGCAGGACGGCGGCGCCCGCCGCGGCGTACGTCGCGATCAGGTCGCGAGGGCGTTCGTACGCCAGCACGACCAGGACCGCGCCTGCCATGACGAAGATCAGGTACGTTCCGGTGTCCCGCTGGTTGATGACGGCGAGGGCGGCGGCGACGGCGACGAAGTTCACGACCGAGGCCAGCACGACGCGTCGGTGGAGGGCGGCGTCCTCCGGCCAGCGGCGGTGGACGGCCAGGTAGGCCAGCGCCAGGACGCTCGCGATCACGATCCAGGCGTGGACCGCCATCACGGCGTAGACGACGCCGTCGGCGCGCGCCCCGAGCGCGAGGATGCGCAGGTCCGCCCAGACGTACGCGGGGGCAAGCGCGAGGTTGACGCCCGCCACCGCCCCGAGGATCGTGCGGCGGAGCGGCAGGTTGGCCGCCCGGAAGGCGTCGGCGTCGGCGCGGGTGTACGGGGCGCGCAGCACGCCCGTAGCGTAACGCTACCGACATGTGCATGGTAGGCCCGGATGGGGCCGTTACGGACGACGAAACCGGGGTCGCGTGCAGCACCGACCGATCGACCCGCACGCCCCTCCGCGCGCCCCTCCGCGCACGCACCTGCACCCACCCCGGACGCGCGCGCACCCCGTCCGGACCCACCCGACCCCATCAGGCCCCGTTCGGCCCGCGCCCCGCAGCGCGGGGTACCGATGCACCGAGCGGCGGGGGGTGCGGTGCTGCAATGCCGGTGGGAGGTCCCCATGCCGACGCCACCGCGCTACGTTCGTTCGTTCTCCACCCTCGACGCCGCCGACGTCGCCCTCGTCGGCGGGAAGAACGCCTCCCTCGGGGAGATGCTGCAGCACCTCGCGGCGGAGGGGGTGGCGGTGCCCGACGGCTTCGCGACGACCGCGGACGCCTACCGCGACCTGCTCGCCGACGCCGACCTCACGCCGGTCCTCGAGCGCGAACTCGCGGCGCTGCACGACGGATCGAAGGCGCTGCATGAGGTCGGCGAAGCGATCCGGCGCGCCCTCCTCCACGCCGAGCTGCCCCTCGACGTGTCCGACGCGATCCTCACCGCGTACCGCGAGCTGGGGGAGGCGGCGGGGGAGACGCCGCTCCCCGTCGCGGTGCGCAGCAGCGCGACGGCGGAGGACCTGCCCGACGCCAGCTTCGCGGGGCAGCAGGAGACCTTCCTCAACGTGCGCGGCGACGCCGCGCTGCTCGACGCGGTGCGGCGCTGCATCGCGTCGCTGTTCACCGACCGGGCGATCCACTACCGCGAGGTCCAGGGGTTCGACCACCTCGAGGTGGCCCTTTCGGTCGGCGTGCAACGCATGGTGCGCAGCGACCGGGCGGGGTCCGGCACGATGTTTACGCTCGACACCGAGACCGGCTTCCCCGACGTCGTGATGATCGACGCCGCCTGGGGGCTCGGGGAGACCGTCGTGCAGGGCCTCGTCGACCCCGACGCGTACGAGGTGTTCAAGCCGTTCCTGGACGACCCGTCGAAGGTCCCGATCCTCGCGAAGCGGATCGGCGCGAAGGAACGCAAGATGATCTACCGCACCGGCGGAACGGCGCCCACGAAGGTGGTCGACACGACCGACGCGGAGCGCCGCACCGCGGTGCTGAACGACGACGAGATCCTCCGCCTCGCGCGGTGGGCGACGCGCGTCGAGGCGCACTACGGCCGCCCCATGGACCTCGAGTGGGCGAAGGACGGCGCCAGCGGCGAGCTGTTCATCCTGCAGGCGCGCCCCGAGACGGTGCAGTCGCGCCGCGGGGGGGCGGCGATGAAGACGTACCGGCTGCGCGAACCGGGCGGCGAACCGCTCACCTCCGGCCTGGCGATCGGGGACAGGGTCGCGACCGGCCCGGTCCAGGTGATCGAGCGGGCGGAGGACATCGACCGCTTCGAGGATGGCGCGATCCTCGTCACCGGCATGACCGACCCCGATTGGGTGCCGATCATGAAGCGCGCGTCGGCGATCGTGACCGACCACGGCGGCCGGACCTGCCACGCGGCGATCGTCAGCCGCGAGCTCGGCATCCCCGCGATCGCCGGGACGGGCGACGCGACGCACGCCCTGGAGGACGGCCGCACCGTGACGGTCTCCTGCGCGGAGGGTGAACGCGGGTACGTCTACGACGGCGCCATCGCGTTCGAGGCGGAGGACGTCGACCTCGACGCGTTGCCCGAGATCGCCACGCCGTTGCTGTTGAACGTCGCGGACCCCGCCGTCGCGATGCGCTGGTGGCGGCTGCCGGTACGGGGCGTCGGTCTGGCCCGCATGGAGTTCGTGATCAACGCCGAAATCGGCGTGCACCCGATGGCGCTCGTCCACTTCGACGACCTGCCCGAGGGCCCCGACAAGGACCGGATTCGGCGGCGCACCCGCGGGTACGACGCGAAACCCCGCTTCTTCGTCGAGACGCTCGCGCGGGGCCTCGCGAAGATCGCCGCGTCGCGGTGGCCCGACCCCGTCCTGGTGCGCACGAGCGACTTCAAGACGAACGAGTACGCCGACCTGCTCGGCGGGGCGGCGTTCGAGCCGGAGGAAGCGAACCCGATGATCGGCTTTCGGGGCGTCGCGCGCTACGCCAGCGAGGCGTACCGCGACGCGTTCGCACTGGAGTGCGAAGCGATCCGCGAGGTCCGCACCACCCTGGGCTTCGACAACGTCGTCGTGATGATCCCCTTCTGCCGGACGGTGGGGGAGGCCGACCGGGTCCTGGCGCGCATGGCGGAGCACGGCCTCCGGCGGGGCGAGGACGGCCTGGAGGTGTACGTCATGGCGGAGATCCCCGCCAACGTCTTCGAGGCCCGCGCCTTCGCCGAACGCTTCGACGGCTTCTCGATCGGCAGCAACGACCTGACGCAGTTGGTGTTGGGCGTCGACCGCGACAGCGACCTGCTGGCGGACGTCTTCGACGAACGCGACCCGGCGGTCGAGCGGGCGATCCGGACGCTGATCGACGAGGCGCACGCCGCCGGCGTGAAGGTCGGCCTCTGCGGGCAGGCGCCCAGCGACCACCCCGACTTCGCGACGTTCCTCGTCGACGCCGGCATCGACTCGATCTCGCTGAACCCCGACAGCGTCGTCGGGGTGCTCCGCCGCCTCGCGGGCGACGCCGCCCCGGAGCGCGGTACGGTGGCGTCGTGACGCACCACGCGAGCGACGCCCGCTACGACGTCCAGCCCTACCGACGGGTCGGGCGGAGCGGCCTGAAACTCCCGGCGGTCTCCCTCGGGTTGTGGCAGCGCTTCGGGGGTGCGGAGTCGTTCGCGTCCATCCGCGAGCGGATCCTGACCGCCTTCGACCTGGGCGTGACGCACGTCGACCTGGCGAACAACTACGGGCCGCCGCCCGGCTCGGCGGAAACGCGCTTCGGGGAGCTGCTGCGCAGCGACCTGGCGCCCTACCGCGACGAGCTCGTGATCAGCACGAAGGCCGGCTACCGCATGCAGCCGGGCCCGTACGGCGAGTGGGGCTCGCGCAAGACCCTCCTCGCCAGCCTCGACGCCAGCCTGCAGCGCATGGGTCTGGACTACGTCGACGTGTTCTACAGCCACCGCTTCGACCCCGACACGCCGCTCGAGGAGACGATGGGGGCGCTCGCAAGCGCCGTGCGGCAGGGCAAAGCCCTGTACGTCGGGGTGTCGTCGTACTCCGCAGCGAAGACCCGCGAGGCGGAGGCGATCCTCCGCTCGATGGGGGTCCCCCTGACGATTCACCAGCCGTCGTACTCGATGCTGAACCGCTGGGTCGAGGGGGACCTGCTCGACGTCGCCGACGACCTCGGGGTCGGCGTGATCGCCTTCTCGCCCCTCGCGCAGGGCCTGTTGACCGCCAAGTACCTCGCAGGGGTCCCCGACGACGCGCGCGCCCAGCAGGGCGGCAGCTTCCGACGCGAGTGGCTCGACCCGTCGGTGTTGGCGAAGGTGCGCGCCCTCGACGGCATCGCGCACGACCGCGGGCAGACCCTCGCGCAGATGGCGATCGCCTGGGTGCTGCGCGACCCGCGCGTGACGTCGGCCCTGGTGGGCGCGAGCCGCGTCGCGCAGATCCGCGACGACGTCGCGGCGGCGCAGAAGCTGGACTTCGCCGACGACGAACTTGCGGAGATCGACCGGCACGCGCACGGCATCGACGTCAACCTCTGGGCGGCGTCGAGCGACGCCGGCTGACGCCCGCTGGCGCCCACCGGCGCGCGGCGCCCGGTAGGCTGCCGCCATGACGCAGCCCCGCGGCCCCGTCGGCCGCTACCTTCGCCGGCACTACCGGCACTTCAACGCCGCCAGCCTCCTCGACGCGACCGACGCGTACGCCCGCCACCTCGACGGGGGCGGCGCGATGATGGTGACGCTCGCGGGCGCGATGAGCACCGCGGAGCTCGGGGCGTCCCTGGCGGAGATGATCCGCCGCGACAAGGTGCACGCCATCAGCACGACCGGAGCGAACCTCGAGGAGGACGTGTTCCTCCTGCTCGCCCGCTCGCACTACGAGCGCCTCCCCGACTACCGGGACCTCACCCCCGCCGACGAAGCGGCGCTGTTGGCGCGCGGCCGCAACCGCGTGACCGACGTCGCGATCCCCGAGGCGGAGGCGATGCGCCGGCTCGAGGGGGCGTTGCTGGACGCTTGGCGGGACCTGGAGGCGCGCGGGGAGCGCCGCTTCCCGCACGAGGTGCTCTACGACCTCCTGCGCTCGGGCGTCCTCGAGCCCGACCCCGCCGCCGACCCCGACGCGTCGTGGCTGCTCGCCGCCGCGGAGCGCGACCTGCCGATCGTCACCCCCGGCTGGGAGGACTCGACGACGGGGAACATATTCGCCGCGCACCTGATGGCGGGCGACGTACGCGACCCGCACCTCGTGCGCGGGGGGATCGAAGCGATGACGTACCTCGCCGACTGGTACCGCGCGACGGCGGCCCGGCGAGGGGTGGGCCTGTTCCAGATCGGGGGCGGCATCGCCGGCGACTTCCCGATCTGCGTCGTGCCGATGCTGCACCAGGACCTGGGGCTGGAGGACGTCCCGCCGTGGGCGTACTTCTGCCAGATCTCCGACGCGACGACCAGCTACGGCTCCTACTCCGGCGCCGTCCCGAACGAGAAGATCACGTGGGGCAAGGTGACGCCCGACACGCCCCGCTTCGTGATCGAGTCCGACGCGACGATCGTCGCGCCGCTCGTGTTCGGGACGTTGCTCGGGGCGTGAGGGCGCGTCAGGGGGCGTAGCGGACGGCGTCGATCCGCACCCGCCGGCGCGCGCCCCCGACGTCGGCGTCGACGACGTCGCCGGCCCGCGCCCCCAGCACCGCGGCGGCGAGCGGCGCGGTGAAGGCGATGCGGCCCTCGAGGGGATCCGCTTCGTCGACGCCGGTGATGCGGACGGTGAACGCCTCCCCGTCCTGCACCAGCGTCACGCTCGCCCCGACCCGCACGACGTCGTCGGGCGGGTCGGGGGGCCGAACCACGACCGCGCACGCGCGGCGCGCCTCGACCTCCGCCAGCTCCTCGCGCACGACCGCGAGACGCCGCGGGGCGTCGCCCGCGGCGTCGGCGAGGAGCGCCTCACGCTCCGCGCGGAGGGCCGCCGCCTCCGCCTCGAGGGCGGTGAGGCCGGCGGGCGTCACGAGGTTGTCGGCGTGCTCGGGGAGCGGCGGCCGGGCGGGCACCACCACCCGCTCCGGCGCGTCGTCCTTGACGAAGGCGCGGCTCACGCGTCGGTTCTACCGCGTCGCGGGGCGGCTCAGTCGCCGCCGCGCGACGCGTCGCTCGCGCCGCCGGACCGTCCGCCGCGGCGGTTGCGTCCGCCCCGCCGGCGTCCGCCGCGCGAACCGCCCCGCGATCCGCCCCCGCGCGGGTCCGTCGCGCCGTCGGTCCGGCGTTCGGGGGTGCGGGACCCGCGGCCCCGCCCGTCGTTCCGGCCTCCGCCCCCGCGACCGCCGCGCGGCGGACCCGCGACGTCGGGCGCGTCGAAGCCGTCGACCTTGACGCGCGGGACGGCGCCCAGGCGCTGCTCGATGGCGCGAATCTGTTTGCCGTCCTCGCGCGTGACGAGGGTGAGCGCGTCGCCGCTGCGTTCGGCGCGACCGGTCCGACCGATGCGGTGCGTGTACGCCTCGACGGTGTCGGGCACGTCGTAGTTCACGACGTGCGAGACGCGGGTCACGTCGATCCCGCGGGCGGCGATGTCGGTGGCGACCAGCACGTCGTAGCGACCGGCCTTGAAGCCCTCGAGCGCCCGTTGGCGCTTGTTCTGCGACAGGTTCCCCTGGAGCGACGCGACGGCGTAGCCGGCGCGGTCGAGCTGCTGCGCGAGCCGCTTGGCGCGGTGCTTGGTGCGGGTGAACACCAGCGTCGAGCGAACCTCGCGGCGGTCGAGCAGGTGCTTCAGGAGGCGCGTCTTGTCGTCCGGCGCGACCGGGTACAGCGCGTGCTCCACCGTCTGCGCCGGCGCGCCGTGCGCGATCTCGACGGTGAGGGGGTCGTTCAGGACCTCCTCGGCGAGGTGCCGCAGCTCGCGCGGCATCGTCGCGCTGAACAACAACCGTTGCGCGTCGCCCGGGACCTGCCCGACGATGCGGCGGATGTCGGGCAGGAAGCCCATGTCGAACATGTGGTCGGCCTCGTCGAGGACGAGCACCTCGACGCGCCCGAGGTTCCCGACGCCGGAACGCAGGTGATCGAGCAGGCGCCCGGGGCACGCGACGATGATCTCCGCTCCGCCGCGCAGGGCGCGTTCCTGCGGCTTCTTGCCGACGCCGCCGTACACCGTGGCGCTGCGCAGGCCAGTCGTGCGGCCGAGCCGCTGGATCTCCGCGTGGATCTGGTCCGCAAGCTCGCGCGTGGGGGCCACGACGAGGGCGCGGGTGTGGCCGCGCGGTCCGCCGACGAGGCGGTTCAGGAGCGGCAGCGCGAACGCGGCGGTCTTGCCGGTCCCGGTCTGCGCCAAGCCCAACACGTCCCGCCCGGCGAGGGCGTCGGTCAACGCCTTCGCTTGGATGGGGGTGGGTTTCTCGTAGCCGGCGGCATCGACGCCGGCGCGCACGCGGGCGTCCAGGGGGTAGGGGTCGAAACTCATGGGGTCACGCGTCCTCGCTGCTCACCGCGCCAGGACGCGCGTCGCGTCGACCGGGAGCCGGGGCGCGCCGTGGGGCGCACCCGAATGAAAAGGAAGGGTCCGGCGGGACCGGACCGAGGGGGCCTGCGGCGTCCGCAGGGTCGTGGCGGGTCGTGCCGGGTCGTGCGGTCCCGCACGACGGCGCGCCCCGAACCTCCGGGGCGCGCCGAGACGGGGCGTGGGAATCAGTACGCGCCGGGGGCCTTCTTGGTCACGCGGACGTTCTGCGCCTGCGGACCCTTCTGTCCCTGCCCGACGTCGAACTCGACCTCGTCGCCCTCGTCGAGGCTCTTGTAGCCGTCGCCGTCGATCGCGCTGAAGTGCACGAACACGTCGCCGTCGCCTTCGGCGGGGGAGATGAAGCCGTAGCCCTTGTCGTTGCTGAACCACTTCACGGTGCCGTTGCTCATGGTCGTTCCATTTCCGGCTCGGGACGCCTTCGCGGCCGAGCCCAACAAAAAAGTCCGGGTGCAGGGTGCACCCGCCGTTCTGAACGAACCTGTAGGGGTCGATCCGGAACACCGGAGTGTACCCCATCGCACGATGTCGGGGGGCGCGCCGCGCGACGTCGCCGCGCGCGCCCGCCTCCGCACGTCGCCGCGACCCCGCTCGTTCGCGTCCCCGTCGCTCGTTCTCGGCTCCGCCGCCCGCCGGACCGCGTGTGGATCGGGGGGGCGGCGCGAAGCGCACGTCGACCCCCCCGCCGCGTACGGCGGTCACGCGTCCGGGGCGGGCTGCGTCGGTCGTCACGTCGGCCTCCTCCCGCGCGGGGCGGTGCCCCACCCCCCAACGCGAGCGCCGGTCCGGCGTCGCGCCGGGGGCGTCGGTACGTCGGGCCGTCCCGCGTGCGGGCGTCGGGACGAACGTCCCGCGGCGCGTGCGATGCTCGCGGCGTCGCTCGCGCGCGTGCGGGCGCCGTCCAGGACCGCCCCGAAGGGCGAAGGGAGACCCACATGCAGCAGCACCTCGAAGGCAAGGTCGTCGTCGTCACCGGCGCCGCGTCCGGCATGGGCGCCGCCATGACCCGCCTGTTCGCCGCGGAGGGCGCCACCGTCGTCGCCGGCGACGTGAACCAGGAACGCCTCGACGCCGTCGCGAGCGAGGTCGAGGGGGCCGGCGGCGTCGTCACGACCGTCGTCGGGGACGTCGCCAGCCGCAAGGGGGCGAACAAGCTGATCGATACCGCCACCGAGCAGCACGGGCGCCTCGACGTGCTGTGCAACAACGCCGGCGTCATGGACCAGTTCCAGGGGGTCGCCAGCCTCGACGACCAGACGTGGAACAAGGTCATGGCGGTGAACCTGTACGCCCCCATGGCGCTCTCGCGCGCCGCGGTGCAGTGGATGAAGGACCACGGCGGCGGGTCGATCGTCAACAGTTCGTCCGCCGCCGGCGTCGGCGGGGGCGCGGCCGGCGCGGCGTACACCGCCAGCAAGCACGGCGTCATCGGCCTCACGAAGAACACCGCCGTCACGTACGCGCCGCACGGGATCCGCGCCAACGCGATCGTGATCGGGGCGGTCGCGACGAACATCCAGGAGACCATCACGCCGGAGAAGATCGATCAGGAGGCGATGGCGCAGTACGGCGGGTGGCACGGCCTCGCCCCCGCCACCCTCGAACCGGACGACGTCGCGCAGCTGGCGTTGTTCCTCGCGAGCGACGCCTCGAAACGCATCAACGGCGCGACCATCGCCGCCGACGCCGGCTGGATGGCGTACTGACGCCACCCCCGCACCCCGCCGCACCGCGCCTCGCCGCGCCTCGCCGCGCCCCGTCCCCCGACCGGGGGTGCGGGGCGCGCGCCGCGCGTACCCTGACGGCGTGACGGACGCCGCCCCCCCGACCGGACCGAGCCTGCCCGCCCCCGTCCCCCTCGCCGGCGTCGACGGCGCGCGCGGGGGGTGGGTGGCGGTCCACCTGCCGGCGGGGGGCGACGCCGCCGACGTCCGCGCCGCGCTCGCGCCCGACGTCGGCGCGTTGTTGGACGCCCTCCCCCCCGACGCGCAGGTGGCGATCGACGTCCCCATCGGCCTCCCCGAGGCCGGCCCCCGCGCGTGCGACGTCGCCGCCCGCCGGGTGCTCGGTCCCCGCCGCGCCTCGGTGTTCGCCGCCCCCGTCCGCGCCGTCCTGGCGGCCGGGACGTACGAAGGTGCGCTCGCAGGCCACCGGGCGGCGGACGGGCGCGGCCTGGCCAAGCAGGCGTACCACCTGCTCCCGAAGATCCGCGAGGTCGACGCCCTCCTCGCCGCCTCGCCGGCGCTCGAGGGGCGCGTGAAGGAGACTCATCCGGAGGTGGCGTTCGCGACGCTGGCCGGCGCGCCGATGGCGTTCCCGAAACGCCGTCCCGACGGACGACGGACGCGCGAAGCGCTGCTCGAGGCGCACCTCCCCGGCGTCCTCGCGCGGGTCCGCGGCGACCTGGAGGGCGCGTCCGGCGTCGCGCCGGACGACGTCCTCGACGCCGTCGCGCTGCTGCTCGCCGCCGCGCGGCGGGCTGCGGGCCGCGGGCGCGTCCTCCCAGCGCGGGGCCCGACCGGCCCCGCCCGGGATGCGGCGGGCCGCGCGATGGAGATCCACGGGTGACCCGCTCGGTCCGAACGCCCTCCGAGGCGGCCCTCGCCCGCGCCGTCAAGCGGCGGGTGTGGCCCGAACGGTGGCCGCTGCGCCTGCGCTGCGCCCCGGGTCTGGAGGCCGTCGTCGCGGACGAAGTGCGGGCCGCGACCGCCCGTGCCGACGACCTCGACGTCGGCGACGTGTCCGCCCCCGACGCCCTTCGCGTCACGCCCGGAACGGTGGCGCTCGAGGCGCCGTTCGACCTGATGCACGCGCTGTTGGCCGAGGTCCGGGTCGCCGACGTCCTCTCGGTCCGCATCGCGGAGCACGCCGCCGCCACGACCGCGATGGCCTTCGATCACCTCGCGCGCCTCCCGTGGGCCTGGTGGCTCCCGGCCCGCGGGCCGGTCCGCATCGCCGTCCGCAGCCGCCGCTCGCGGCTGCGCGACGCCGGGGACCTGGAGCGCACGGTGCGGCGCGCGGTGCGCGCGGCCGGCGTCGCGGCGGAGGCGCCCCGCGACGACCGGGGCGCCGGCGGCGCGGGGGACGTGCCCGTCGTCCGGCTGGAGCTGGAGCGCGACCGCGCGTCGGTCTGGGTCGACGTCGCGCACGCCATGCACCGGCGGGGGACCGGCAAACGCTCGACCGCGACGACGCTCCGCGAGACGACCGCCGCCGCCCTCGCGCACCTGGGCGGGGCCGCGGACGCCGACCTGATCATCGATCCGTTCTGCGGGTCCGGCACGCTGCTGCAGGAGGCCCGCGACCTCGCGGCGGGACGGCCGGTCGGGGCGGCCCGCCCCGTCGCGATGCGCGGCGCGCCGGTCTGGAACGAGGGGCGCCTCCGCCACGCGCTGCGTCGGTTCGATGCGCCCCGCGACGCCCCGAGCCTCGTGGGCCGCGACGCCGATCCCGCCACCGCCGCGGTCGCCGCGGAGGCGTTGGGGGCGGGCGCCGACGTGCGGGCCGGCGACGCGCGGACCCTGGACGTCGCGGCGCTCGCCGAGGCGCACGGGGCGCGCCGCCCGCTCCTGCTTACCAACCCGCCGTACGGGCGCCGATCCGCGGCGTCGGGGGACGACCCGGATGCGCTGCTGCGGCGCGTCCTCGCCGCCGTCGCGGCGGCGGGGGCGGCGGGGCCGACGTGGCGCTGGGCGGTGGTGTACCCGCGGCCGGCGGCGTGGGCGGAGGCGCCCGGGCTCGAGGTCGCGTCGGTCCGGCGCGTTCGGATCCGGGGCCTGTCGGTCGCGTTCGCGACGGGTCGGACGAGCGGGTAGCATGCCGCCCGTGGAGGTGACGACGTGTCGGAGGGCAACGACGGGGCGAACGACGGAGTGAACGACGCGGGGACCGCGGTGGCGGTCGACTACGCGGCCCTCACCCGGGCGATCGAGGCGTTGTGGGCGGGGGAGCGCGACCCCGTAGCGAACCTCGCGAACCTGAGCGCCGCGGTGATGGACGCCCACCCGGCCCTCAACTGGGCGGGGATCTACGTCCGGCGGGGCGACGAACTGGTGGTGGGGCCGTTCCAGGGCAAACCGGCGTGCGTCCGGATCGCCTACGGGCGCGGCGTGTGCGGCACCGCCTGGGCGGAGGACGCCACCCAGGTCGTCGCGGACGTCCACGCCTTCCCGGGGCACATCGCCTGCGATCCCGCCTCGCGTTCGGAGATCGTGGTGCCCATGCGCGACGCGTCGGGGGTGCTGCGCGCGGTGTTGGACCTCGACAGCGACCGGCCGGCGACCTTCGGTGAGGCCGACCGCGTCGGCCTCGAGGCGCTGGTGGCGACCCTCGCGCCGCAGCTCGATTGGGACGCGCTCGGCTGAACGGACGTCACCAGCCCTGCGTGCCGGGGCCGCCCTTGAAGGGGCCCACCACCCGCGACGTGACCCAACTCCCGTAGAAGTCGCCCCCGACCGGCTGGACGACCTCCCCGTCGACGGTGACGGCGTCCATCTTCGACGGGTAGAACGTGACCCAGCCGGCCAGGTCGCGGTAGCGCGGCGTCGGGTCGGGGTACCACCAGGCGGCGGCGGGCGCCCGCCGGCCGCCGGCGACGACGTCGGCGTACGCCGCGGCGCCCTTGAACTCGCAGAACGTCCGCCGGTCGATCGCCTCCAGGGCGGTCGCGTCGACGTCGTCGGGTGGGAGGTAGTAGACCGGCGCGTGCGACGTCTCCAGGATCCGGACGCTGCGCGTCGTGTCGGCGATCACCGCGTCCCCGAAGCGCACGATCACGCGTTCGGAGCTCGGGTCGACGGCGGGCGGGCGGGGGTAGTCCCAGACCGATTCCTGGCCGGGTCCGGGCGTCTCGGGGGTGGGACGGCGCATACCCCCAGCGTAGCGCCGTGCCGGCCGAGGGACCGCGAGCGCGACCCCGGTTTCGGGTCGGTCCGAACTACGGCGCGAACGCCCACGCGAGCAGCAACGCCGACGCCGCCAGCGAAGCGCTCACCGCGAAGCGCATCGCGATGCGGAAGTTCGCCGCGACGGCGCCTGGATCGAAGCGCCCCGCCCAGCGCAGCAGGGCGGTGGACGCTGCGGCGGCGCCGACGACCACGATCGCGCCCGCGCCGACGCCCAGGTCGCCGGTCACGTCGGCTGCGAGCACGAGCGCGCCCGCTGCGAGCGACGCCGCTGCGGCGCGCAGTGCGCGCGGGGCGCCCCAGCGCACCGGCAACGTCCGGTCGCCGCGCGCCGCGTCCTCGCGCACCTGGTACGCCTGCGTCACGACGTACAGCCCCGCGACGAGGAGGGCGGTGACCGCCATGCGGGCGGCGTTCCACGGGGTGGTCAGCCCCGCCAGGCCGGCGACCGTGGCCCACCCCAGCGCGAACCCGAGCGCCCCCTGGCCCAGCGCGATCGCCGTCATGGCGAGCCTCGGGTCGCGCTTGAGGCGGATTGCGGGGTGCGAGTACGCGGTGAAGACGGCGAACAGCGCCGCCCACGACCCCAGGAAGGCCGCGCCGACCCCCGCGGCGAGGGCCAGGCCGACCGCCTGCACCGCCAGCGAGAACGGCCTCAGCCCCGCGTCGACGGCCGGAGGGCGGAGCATCCCGCCGACCGGTCCGGTATCGCGGTCGTAGAACGAGTTGAAGGCGGTCGTCCCGCCGTACAGGAACACGTGCAGCGACGCCCACGCCAGCGCCAGGCGTCCCGGCTCGACCGGCGCGCCGGTCTCGCGCAGGGCGGCGACCACCCCGAACCCCCAGATGGGCGTCAGGATCGCGTTGAACGGGAGCCGCAGGTGCCGCAGCCACGGGTGCCGAACCGGGCGGAAGGGCGTGCGCGCCATGCGGGCAGGGTTACACGCTTCGCGGTCCGCCCGCCAGGCGCCGCATGGTGAACGCCCGCGCCAACAGCGGTGCGGTCGGGCCCCGCAGCGCCGCGGCGAGCGCCGCGTCGCGGAGCCCCGGCGCGCCGGTCGGGCGCCCCAGGCGCAGGTTCACCTCCGCGCGGAGTCGCGCCCGCTGGGCGCGCGCGGTCTGCCGGTGGGCGTACGTCGCCATCGCCTCGGCGCGCGTGGCGCGCCCCTCGCGGTGGTCGCGCCAGGCGTCCAGCAGCGCGTCGGCGCCCAACCAGCCGAGCGTCATGCCCTGCCCCCCGAGCGGGGGCACGACGTGGGCGGCGTCCCCCGCCAACCAGGTGCGGCCGCGCGCCATGGGGGCGGCGCGGCGCGCCTCGACGCCGAACGACGAGCGCATCGTCGCGGCGCCGGGATCGAGCCGGACCCCCATCCGCTCGGCCACGAGGCGCGCCAGGTGGGCCGCGTCCGCCGCGGCGGGGACCGCTGTGCGCGCCACCCATCGGCGGACGCCGCCCGGCAGGGGGAACGCCTCGACGACCCCGTCCGCCGCGAGGTGGATCCACGCCTCGTCGGCGGGGAGGGCGCCCAGCGCGTCGGGCCACGCCTCCGCGGCCTGCGGCAGGTCGATCATGAGGTAGCGGTCCTCGAACGCACGCCCGACGCGACGCCCGGCGACCCAGCGTTCCGCGCCGCTGCGCGCCCCGGTGCAGGCCACCACGTCGCGGGCGCGCACCTCGAGCGTCCCCCCGCCGCGCGCGTCGGTCGCCTCCAGCGTGACGCCGGCGGCGTCCTCGCGGCGGCCGCGCACCTCGACCCCGCGCCGCACCGCGCCGGGCGCCAGCGCCTCCAGGTGCTCGAGGAGGACCCCTTCGGTGGCGTGCTGCGGGGCGGTCAGGACGAACGGCCAGGGGCCGGGCAGGTGCGCGTCGAACGCGACCGTCCCCAGCCGCCGCAGCCCCCGCCCGGGGGCGCCCGCGCCGCCGTGCCCTCGCCGGACGGGGACGCCGGCCGCGACGAGCGGCGCCGCCGCCCCGACCTGCGCGAGGGCCTCGAGCCCGGGGGGGTGGATCCCGATGGCGCGGGTGTGGGTCGGAGGCTCGAGCCGGCGTTCGAGGACGACGACGGACGCCCCGGCGTGCGCGAGGCGGGCGGCGAGGTACGCCCCGGTCGCGCCCGCCCCAACGATCGCGACGTCGACGTCGGGTTCGGCGTCCCTCACGGCGTCGACGCCTCGCGTAGGACCCGCAGCCGGAAGGCCCCGCGGCGCGCCGCCCGCGCGCCGGGGGGCAGGTGCGGGGCGAGCTCGTCCGGGCGCCAGGCGCGACGGATGGAGCGCCGCCCGTCGACGGCGACGAACGACCCGCGGAAGGGGAGGGCGAACACCGCGAACGCCGGCAGCGCCCACGGCGTGCGGAACAGGTCGTCGTGCAGCACCGCCCGCACCGCCAACGCGTCGGTCGCCGTCAGGAACGACGCCAGCTCGTCCTCGGGGAGGTGGTGCAGGACGTGGTTCGAGACGACCAGGTCGAAGTGGCGCCCGGCGGCGAGGAGGTCGGGGACGTCCTCGCCCGGCCGGTCGCCGGCGTACGTCACGCCGGCGGGGGTGGGGCGGGCGCGGGCGAACGCCAACGCGCGCGGGTCGCGATCGATCGCGGTGATCGCGAGCGGCACCCCGTCGTCCGCCGCCCACCGCGCCAGCCGGCGGGCGACGTCACCGCCGCCGCAGCCGACGTCCAGGAGCGTCGCGACGCCCGCCTCCCTTGCCGCGGCGCGCGCGTGCGGGCGCAGCACCGTCCGCCACGCGCGACGCCAGCCGGACAGCAGGTCGTTGAGGATCCCGAACTGCGCGAAGGTGCGCGTCAGGCGCACGGGGTCGCACGTCGGGTCGTCCATGCGTTCGCGCAGGTCGTGCGCGCGGGGGAGCCGGTCGCGGCGCACGACGCTCACGCGAACGTCAGGAGGCCACTCGCGACGGTCAGGCCGGGCCCGAACGCCATCGCGATCACCGGCTCGCCGGGCGGGCCCGGCTCGCGCAGCAACGCCGCGAGGACGAACATCACCGTCGCGCTCGACATGTTGCCGTAGCGCGCCAGCACGCCGCGCGACGCGGCGAGCGCCGCATCGGGGAGTTCGAGGCCGTCCGCCAGCTTGTCGAGGATCGCGCGGCCGCCCGGATGGACCGCCCAGCGGGGGACGTCGGCGAGGTCGAGGTCGCGCCCCGCCAGGAGCGGCCCCAGGGCGGCGTGCGCCTTCGCCCCGACGATCTTGGGCACGTAGGCGCTCAACGTCATTTCGAAGCCGGTGTCGCCCACCGTCCACGCCATGTCCGAGGCGCCCTCCGGCGCGAGGCCGTCGGCGAACGCGTCGAGGCGCAACGCCGGCCCGCTCGGGGGGCGGCCCGACACGACCGCACCGACCGCGCCGTCGGCGAACACGCTGGCCGACACCAGCGCGTCGGGATCCCGGTCGTGCTGGAGGTGCAGGGTGCACAGTTCCGCCCAGGCGATCAGGACCACCGCGTCCGGGTCGGCCTCCACGAAGGCGCGGGCCATGCGCAGGGCGGGGAAGGCGGCGTAGCACCCCATGAAGCCCAGGTGGTAGCGCTCGGTGCCGCCGCGCAGGCCGAGGCCGTGCACGACGTCGAGGTCGGGTCCCGGTGCGTAGAACCCGGTGCAGGACACCGTGACGACGTGCGTCACGTCGTCGGGCCCGACGTCGGGGGTCGCCTCGAGGGCGTCGCGGGCCGCGGTCACGAACAACGGGCCCGCCTCGCTGCGGTAGCGGTCGTTGCGTTCCTTCGTGCCCGGGCTGCGCACGTCCCCGGCGTCGGTCACGAAGAACCCCGGTCCCGACTGCGCCGGGGGTAGCCACCGGGTCCCGTCCGCGTCGTGCCCCGCCTTCGACGGGGGCGACCCCTCGGGCACGAAGTCCTCGAGGACGCTGTGGCGCGTCTCGATGCCGCTGGCGGGGTAGATCCGGCGGAGCAGCTTGTCGGTCCGGCGGTCGCCGCCCACGATCCGCTCCATCGCCGCTTGGGCGCTACCCTGGGCGACGGACGGGGCCGGGACGACGGG